>NZ_JBHYRR010000020.1:0-58821 GCF_047974155.1 Megasphaera jansseni
AATGTTTGATTACCCAATTATGGGGGATAAATTGGATTTGTGCAATAACCGGTTTACACAAACTATTTTACACTCCCTTTGTCTTAAACGTATCATAAGGCGCACAAGACGGGTCGAAATTTCCTTTACGCGTATGGATTTCGCCGACGGTAGAATAAGCTGCCGGCGCTGCTTCAATACAATTAAATAACGAATCGGTCAGGGCAATATCGACAAATTGGCCTGAAGCATGAAAATGTCTGTGGATTAAGGAACAAACAATTCCGATGGCTAAATTATTAGCGGCATAGTGTTCAGCTACGGAGGAACCAGATTTTATGGGCTCTGAATCCAGGACGCCTGTCATATCTAAGGCTACAGAACGAGCCTGAGCTGTTAACGAAGAACCGCGTTTATATTTGTCAGGGCCAGAATGACCATAAACGGAATATGCTGCATAAATTAATTGGGAATTGTATTTTTTTAGCTGGTCATAGTCCAGACCGAGTTTTTCCATATATCCTGCCCCGAAATCTTCGACAATGACATCAAAGTTTTTTATGATTTTTTTAAAAATCGATTTTCCTTCTTCTGTACTGATGTCAAGGGTCAGGCTTTGTTTCCCTCCATTTATATACGAAAAAAATAAACTTTCACCACTGTCCATCGGGTCCCATTTTCGAATTGGATTTCCTATGTGCGGACATTCAAGATTGATAACTTTTGCTCCGAAATCTTTTAAGTACATTGTTGCTAAATTACCTACTAAGGTCTTCGATAAATCTAAAATTTTAATATCTTCTAAGGCGTTCATCGTATTCTTATTCTCCTTTCTACGTTGCCATCTTGCTTAATAAGTTATTTCGCTTACTTATTTATATGTAATAATCATGCCAATTTAAGAATGGCTTAATAATGGGGACTAAGAGAAATTAGGAAAAAATACTTAGTCATTTATGACTAGGTGTTTTTTTATTATTGCGTATAGAGGGTTAAAATTGCTGATTAGTCAAAAATAAAAAAATTAATCGAATTTGACTAACTTATGATGAATTTGGCATTGCAAATCAATTATTATCGTGATAAAATTTTATTAGTAAAAATAAATTTTATCACAGGAGGGTATTTCTATGAACGTAATTGTTTCCTCGAATGCACCGAAGGCAATCGGCCCTTATTCTCAGGCTATGGTATCGAATGGAATGTTGTATATTTCCGGGACGGCTGGCGTCGATCCGCAGACCGGCAAGCTCCAGGAAGGTATTGAAGCACAGACGGAACAGGCTATCAAAAATATTGCTGCTATCCTCAAAGAAGCCGGTTCGGATTTCTCAAAAGTTGTCAAGACGACGTGCTTCCTCTATGATATGAAAGACTTTGCCGCTTTCAATGCTATTTATGAAAAAGCATTTATCAGCAAACCGGCCCGCAGCTGCGTAGCTGTTAAAGAACTGCCGGCGCATTTCCTCTGTGAAATCGAAGTCATTGCAGAAGTGTAATTGTTAGTTTGAAGTGTGTGGTTTGCAGAAGAGGGCTTTAAATTTAAAACTATTTGCAACTATTAACCATTTAAAAGTTTTTCGTTCGTAGTTCATCATTCATCGTGAGAGTGCTATAATGTGACAAATGATGAACGACCTGCGACCCATGTGAAAAGGCGCTGTCTTTATGCGACAGCGCCTTTTTCCTTGCCCTGTACATTCTCATTGTGATAAAATTTTCTTATAATATATAAGGGAAGTGACGTCGTGACTATTTTAGAGATGTATAAACGTATCGTACCTTTTTTGGGAGCTGCTTTGGGAAAAGATTGTGAAGTCGTTCTGCACGATTTGCGCCATCCTGATGAATCGGTGATCGCCATTGCCAATGGTGACATCAGCAGCCGCAAAGTAGGCGCTCCCGCTACCGATTTTATTTTGAAACTCATGCAGGTCGGTAAAAAAAAGGATCAGGAATATATGACCAATTATTATGGGAAGAGTGTCAATGGTCATACCCTGCGGTCTTCGACCTTCTTTATCCACGATGAGGCAGATAACATTATTGGGGCACTCTGTCTGAATTACGATGTCCAGCGCTATATCGATGTGCGGAAACAACTGGACGCCCTCATCCTGATGGACCCTGAAAAGCGTATCGACGATATGACGCAGAACGTCCTCAAGAAAGAAGAAGACCATTTCTTGGGCGTTGAAATTTCGGAAAGTATGTATCCGACCGTAGACGATGCTATCCAGCACCTTATCCAAAGGGCGCTGTCTCCGTATGCAGCCGATGCCAAACGCCTTTCTCAAACAGAACGGCTGGCGGTCGTAGAAGACCTCTATAAGAATGGCCTCTTCGTCCTCAAAGGCAGTGTCTATGCCCTGGCCCATGTCCTGGGCGTCTCAGAACCGACGATTTACCGCTATCTCAATCGGATTAAAAAGGAGAATCAGGCGAACCTGCAGGGAAAATGAATGAAGACTACAAACCGTTTGTAGGGGTGAATCTCAAAGGCTGGCACATCAAAATGACGACGGATGTGTCAGCCTTTTTATGATTACGGTTGTTTTCCAATATAGGCAAGAATGCCGCCGTCGACATATAAGATGTGTCCGTTTACAAAGTCTGAAGCATGGGAAGCTAAGAACACGGCCGGACCTTCGAGATCTTCTGTCGTTCCCCAGCGGCCGGCCGGCGTCTTCGAGACGATGAACTGGTCAAAGGGATGACGGGAGCCGTCCGGCTGTTTTTCGCGTAACGGAGCTGTCTGAGGTGTTGCAATATAGCCAGGACCAATGCCATTGCACTGAATATTGGCACCGCCAAATTCGGAACAGATATTGCGGGTCAGCATTTTCAGGCCGCCCTTGGCTGCGGCATAAGCGGATACCGTTTCCCGGCCTAGTTCACTCATCATAGAGCAGATGTTGATGATTTTGCCGTGGCCTTTCCGGATCATGCCGGGGATAACTGCTTTGGATACAATGAACGGCCCGACTAAGTCGATATCGACGACTTGACGGAACTCTTCTGTTGTCATGTCACACATGGGGATGCGTTTTATAATACCCGCGTTGTTGACGAGGATGTCGATAGTTCCTAACGTCTTTTCGATATCGCTAACTAATTGCTGCACATGAACTTCATCAGTGACATCGCAAATATAACCGTGAGCTTCGATGCCTTCTTCTTTATAGTCCTTTATCGCCTGGTCCAGGTGTTCCTGGCTGCGGCAGTTGAAGGCAATGACAGCACCGGCGCGGGCTAAGGCTTTGGCAATGGCAAAGCCGATTCCGTAAGAACCACCCGTGACGAGAGCGACATTTCCTTTTAAAGAAAACATATTGTTTAAATAATCCATATTGAGCCTCCTGAAAATAGGAATGGTATACCAAACAATAGGAAAGAGTTGGTTGAATTAGAATTACGGATTGATTTTATTTTAGCAAAACCATCCGGATTTGTATATTCGAAGAACGAGAAGCTTGTTGCACGTAATTGTGCACAGGCTTTTTTCTATGTGCTCTTTTTGTGTGGATTGTACAAAAAATTAAATTTGATACAATGAGGTCAAAATGGGTATCGTCTTTTGATATTTTAATTGTCAAAGAATGCCAGTGAAAATATTACGGTCTTGCATAATGATTTTGGGATTCTTGGTCACGTCATAGGTTTCCATGAAGGATGACGCCGATTTACAGCATCAACGGCAGACGAGCGGTATTCACTACCAGCATAGGAAAATAGGAAGGCACCAATGGAAAAAGGAAAAATCTTGAATGCCTGGATTATGACAGAACATCTGTCCGAAGACGATATCAGCACCAGTGACAAGAACCTCCTGCGATTCGATGAATTGGAAGGTACGGCATCGGAAGAACGCGATTATTATCGATTCTTAAAAGATACAATACAATTATATAGCAAACGAAAACATCTTGGGAAGAACAGTGGCCTTGTCATCTATTTCGACATTTTTAAGTTTGAGTCGATTATCGATTTTCTCGGGCAGCAGTTTACATTAGAAAAAGGGGGGGGAAGATATCCACTATAGCGATAAATTCAGCTTCGCCCTATATTTCGACAGGAACCTGTAGTACGACAAGGATAAATTCTTCTACACGGAAAGCGCCTATATGCGGCGTTTTAAGAAAGTTCCTTTCGAAGAAGATTTCAAAGAATTCGAAAACGACGAACAGGAAAAGTTTGCCCAGCGATTCGATGAAGTGTCAGAGGATGTAGAAAATTTCAATCTGGTGCTGCAGGAACAGCAGGAAAATGCCCAACGAGCTTTGAACGAATTGGAACCGGGCGTAGCTATCATCAGGGAATGGCACCCGTAGAAACATAACTTCTTCGGTATCCTGAAGAAATTGGCACAAAGCGACGATGCCGAAAGTTACAGTCCAGAAGAACTGAAAATCTACGACTGCTACATGAAGCTGAGGATACCGTAGAACGACGGAGCAGGCAGATGATTATCTGCCATCAGGCCATCCGGAAGCTTTTATCAATACAGCAGGCTTTGCAGAATGAACTGCTTGATTCGGAAAAACAGGAAATAATTGACCTAGATTTAAACCAGCCCTATGATGACCTGTAACTGTCCAATCTATGGTTCAATGAAGAATTTCGTATTAAGCAGTCAAAGCTTTTTCTGTTGGTTCTGGCTGTACGGAAACAGTTTCTCGGCGAAAATCAGAAAAATGTAAAAGCTGCTTACAATATCTGGAAAAACCAGAAGAATCATGTAGAGAATCCGCGTATCCTCAACGCGGCCTGGAACTGGATCAACATAACGATTCCCGTTATTAGTTCTACCTTTACCAGCTTTGAACGCATGATGAAACATATTGGCTCGGGAGTATTGGGCGCTATGTATTTGTCGATGAAGCCTGTCAGGTATTGCCCCAAGCTGCCGTCGGTGCCATTTGGCGCAGCCGCAAGATTATAGTTGTTGGGAATCCGTCACAGATTAAGCCTGTCCTCACCCTCGATTCCAGCATTCTGACGATGCTTTGTCGTCATTATCAAATCAGTGAGCGATACCTTTCGGATGATGCGTCTATCCAGACATTGGTAGACGCAACCAGCCGCTTTGGTTTCTACACCAATCCGGATAAAGAGGAAGATTCCTGGATTGGCCTCCCTCTTTAGGTACATCGTCGTTATCAGTATTCCATGTCACCATTGCCAACGCAATCTCCTATCACGGCTTTATGGTACAGGGCGTCAAGAAATACGGCAAGACGGTCTGATTCGATGTTAAAGGCAAAGCAGTGGACAAATATGTCAAAGAATAGGGCGAATTCCTGAAGCAGAAATTAAAGGAAATGATTGCCGAAGACCATAAAATCATCGACCCGACTAAGAAAGACAAGGTCTACATCATCTCACCTTTCCGCAATGTCGCGTACAAGCTGACTCAGCTCCTGAAGTTCATTAATTTTACCAGTACGCAGGGCCTCGACCAATATCGGTACGGTACATACATTCCAAGGTAAAGTAGCTGCCATCGTCTTTCTCGTATTAGGGGCCGATGAACAAAGCAAAAGCGTTGCCAGCTGGGCCGGCGATGAACCGAATATCATGAACGTCGCCGCAACACGAGCCAAGAAAGAATTCTACATCATTGGCGACAAGAAAATGTATAGAGACTTAGGTAGCGATGTTATCCACACGACGTTGCATATCATGAAAGACTACGAAAAAGAACATCGGGGGTTAGTGATGAATCAGCCAGCACCTTGAGACGCTGGCTTTTAGCAATGAAGGCTTATAGCCGTTAGCCGAGCCAGTTGTTTTACGGGGAACGGATTTTATGTGACGATATGAATTTTTTCTGCAAAATGCGATACCGTATTTCAGTACCAATGCTATCTATTTCTGTTTGGCTTTGTTGATCTAATATTGAGTTTTAATTTGCTGAAGCGCGTTCACTTAAAAATGATATTAGGTCCATTTATAGGAATCTCGTTTAGAGCTATTGATATATTCATGGGGAAGCTTTTTCTGATTATAGAGACGATGATTCCTTTGCACAATGATATGTTTTTGACATAAAAATCCGGAGCTGACATATATGTGTCGCTCCGGATTTTAGGTACTTGTTGAGCTAATAATTAATGCCCCAGTTCATAAAAAAAATCTAACGTGAGCTGAGCTTTTTACGAATTATGAATTAAGATTATTTTGCATCTGCTTTATATTTAAGCCTGCTTTATGAATAATAAAGGTACTTAGCAAAACTCCTAAAATAGCAAAAACAGCCATTATTGTAAAAACAATTCTATAACCCTGAATGCCTACATAAGAGTCGAGAATGAATCCGTAAACTGCATACATAAATGCACCAGGAAGATAGCCGATGAATGAAGCCATGGCCATTGCGGCTCCGGTGATTTCTCGTGGCACATTTACTTCATCCATTGGGGCAAAGAAAATAGCACGCATGCAGTAAACGCTAGCACTAATAACCAGTGTGATAATGATACCACTCCAAAGACCAAGAGACTCATAAGGAAGGAAAGTAAAAATAACAAGGATTACAGCAGCAACTAAAAAGCCTAGCCGTAAAAATTTTGTAGGGGAATGAAGTACTTTGTCAGAAATAATGCCACCTACAGGTCCACCAAACATTTTTAGACCATATTGGTTAATAATACCATAAACCCCGACGAGAGCAGCCGGTAATGCATATGCTTGATTAAGAAATGGAATAAAATAAGTTAGACCACAATAAACACTGTATACTAAAAAAATATTTAAAGATACTAACCAGATGTTTTTATTTTTTATAGCTTGTATTGCCCCTTTCCAAGCTTGTTGATTGGCACTTAAATGTTTTTCTTGCATTGAATCTTGAGCGCCTTCATCGGGCTCAAGCAAGAAATATAGAATTATACCAATGATACCAGGGAGAAATGCATAGAATAAAATGGCAGCACGTAAGCCAAATTCAGTACTACCTAGGCCAGAAAAGATGCCCAGAGCACAAAAGGCTACAATTGTATCTACTAACCCACGGCCTGCTTCCATAATTCCAAACATTCTTCCTTGTTCTTCGGGGGTACCTAGTAATCGTACTGTTTTTAACATAGTAGGCCAATAAAGCATATCTGCACAAACCGCTAAAAGACAGTAGATTAAGACAAAGACATCATAAGAGGGAAAGGTTGATAACCATATACCACATAGACAGATACCTAATAAGGCTATTGGTAACATGATTCGTTTGGAAATTCGATCGGTAAGATAAATTGATGCTAAGAAGCCAAAAGTTGAAATTAATCCGGCAATACTGATGGCACTACCAATTTGTGTATGAGATAATCCCATAAATTGTTGCATAGGTACATAAAAAGCATCCTTTAAAGATCCTAATTTATAAATCGTACCAGCACCTAATAACAAAGTACCAAAAGAAATCCATTTTTTTTCAAATCCTAAAAATTTTTCAGGTTTTTTTTCTAGATTTTCTTGATTTACATTGATTATATTTGCACTCATATTCATCTCACCTTTCTTTTTTGAATAACTAATTTGTTTGCAATTAAGATTTGACACATTTAGTATAATTGCAAAAATATGGCATGTCAAGACAAAAAGTGTAAAATAATGGCAAATATAATAAAAAATGCAAAAAAACGACCAATGAAATATTGCGAAAAATAGCGATTAGTGATACGATAACATAAGCAATTAGATTTGACACATAGGAGAGGATTTTATGCTATCGGAACAACGTTATCATGTCATCTTGAAGGCTTTAGATGAGAAGGCTATTGTAAAGACTTATGGACTGAGTAAAATGATGGGAACAACTAGAGAAACAGTGCGGCGTGACTTAATTGCATTGGAAAAAAAAGGTCTTCTGAAACGTATTCGCGGAGGGGCTATGAAGATATCTAATACACAGGATTCTTTGAAAAAAAATAATTCATACGTATCTTTCGATAAACGTAAAATGAAACAATATGAATATAAAGAAGATATCGTTAAGGAAGCTGCAAAAACTATTCATGATGGACAAATTATTGCATTGGACTCTGGTACTACTGCTTTGCTTCTAGCTCAAGAAATAAAGGGGAAATTTCATTTTCTTTCAGTTGTTACGAATTCTCTAGCCATAGCCAATGAATTAGCTGATGCTCCTGAAATCGAACTGATTTTAACTGGAGGTATATATAGAGATGATGAAAAAGCTTTTATAGCAGGGGTTCTTAACTTAGATTTTTCGAAAATTCACATTGATACTTTTTATTTAACGACCTGTGGCATTTCTGTTGAAGCTGGCATTACTTATCAACGAATGGATGAAATTCCTATCCAGAATCAGCTTATGGAGGCTGCGGATAAAACCATTGTTATTGCTGATGCAACAAAATTGGGAATCAATTCTTTGGTTCGCATGTGTGGCATTGATAGAATTTCTAAGCTAATTACAGATGTGAATATTGATAAGGAACAAAAAGAGAAGTTTGAAAATGCTGGTGTAAAAATAATTGTGGCATTGCCAGAAGGAGCAGATAGTAAATGAATATGGTTAACAATAAACCCAATGTTATATTGATTTCTGTTGACGCTTTAAAACCAGAATTTTTATTAAACCAGGAGAAACTGGATGTGTCATTACCGTTTATTACTGAATATTTTATGAAAAATGGATGCATTGCAACTCATGGAATGAAGAGCGTGTTTCCACCATTTACGTATCCTTGTCATCAAAGTATGATTACAGGAACTAATCCGGTAACACATGGTATTGCCAATAATATGTTATTTGATCCAGAAAAGAAGCATAAAGGTGCTTGGAATTGGTTTGCAACTCATAAAGTAAAAACCTTATGGGAAGCTGCTAAACAAGCCGGTTATATTGTTGGAAGTGTTGCTTTTCCAACATCTTTAGGAGCCAATGGGGATTATATTGCTCCGGAATTTTGGTGGGATGGATCAAAATTAGATAGTGCATTTATTGATGCAGTTTCTAAACCACAAGGCTTGATTTTAGAAATGGAAAATGATATTGGTACCTATGCGGGTGGCCTTGATTTAACTAATCATGGAGATGAACAACGGTACAAGTCAGCCTTATGGATGTTAAATAATAAATTAGCGCCTGTACAATCAGAAAAACCGTTTTTCCTTTCTACTTACTTTGCGAGTTTTGATGAAAATGCGCATATATATGGAGTATATAGTAAAGAGGCTGCGCATAGTTTGGAAAAAATTGATTCTATGATTGGAAAATTAATTACACGTGCTCAAAAAGTAACGAATGGAAATCTGGTTGTGTGCGTTGTTTCAGATCATGGAACTTTAGATAATACTTATAATATTTTTTCAAATGTGCTATTGCAACAGGCAGGATTGTTAAAAATAGATGAAAAAGGCAATGTAATAGCTTGGGATGTATATTGCCAAAGGGCAGGTGGTATTGCAGAAATTCATATACATGATCGTAATGATAGAAGGGTGAAGGAAAAACTTGCCACACTTTTAAAAAAATTAGTATATGATGAAAAGTCTGGAATTGCATCAGTCTTAACAGGTGATGAAGCACGAAAACGGGGAGGTTTTCCTGATGCTGATTACGTAATTATTTCTAAAAAAGGCTATGAAATAAGAGAAGATACACAGGGAGCTTATTTGCGTACAGATTTGGTCCAAAAAGCCCAACATGGATATAATGAAGATTTCCCGGAAATGTTTGCGTCATTCATGATTGCAGGACCCAATATTATTTCAAAAAAAATAGATACTTTACGATTAATTGATGTGGCACCTACATTGGCTTTTCTGATGGGAGCTTTGCTTCCTGATGCAGAAGGTAAAAATGTTTTAGTATAAGAGAGGTTTTCTCATGATGGCAAATCTAGAATCTGTAGCGGCATATATAGCAGCTCTTATTTGGAGTGATTGGTTATTATTTGCTCTGCTTGGGCTAGGCGGGTTATGTACCATTATGACAGGTTGTATTCAATTGCGATGTTTGTTTCTTATTCCCAAAGGTGTTTTAAAATATTCACGACGATTTTCAAAAGAGCAAAAGGGTTGTTCATCATGGCAATCTCTATGTGCTTCTCTAGCTAGTTGTGTAGGAAGCGGAAATATTGTTGGGGTCTCAACCGCAATTTTAGCGGGTGGTGATGGTGCTTTATTTTGGATGTGGTTTGCAGCTTTTTTTGGTATGGCAACTGCTTTTAGCGAAATCGTTATGGGGGTGAAATACCATGGGTATGACAAAGATGGAAATATAACTGGTGGTTCTATGTACTACATAGCTAATGGACTAGGCTGGAAAAAGGTTGGTATGGCTGTGGCTGTTTTCTTGTTTATCCAAAATTGTGGAGGCACTTTAATTCAATCAAACACAATTTCTCAAATTATGATAGAAGCTTTTCATGTGCCCACTTGGATTACAGCTGTATTATTGGGATTTCTTATGTCTTTTATTGTTTCTGGGGGATTTCAACGGCTAGTCAATGTTGCTCAAAAAGTTGTTCCTTTTATGGCAGGAACTTATCTTTTAGTTGGTTTTATAGTTATGCTTATCCATATAGAAGCAGTTCCTGGAATGTTTTTGCATATTGTTCAAGATGCTTTTTCTTTACAAGCAGGTAGCGGTGCGGCATTAGGGTATACTGCTAAAGAAGCTATGAGATATGGAATTTCACGTGGATTATATTCTAATGAAGCTGGTGAAGGCACAGCACCTGTATTACATGCAGCTGCACAAGTGGATCATCCTGTACGTCAAGGATTTTATGGTGTAATTGAAGTTTTTGTAGATACTTTTTTAATTTGTAGCACAACTGGCATCGTGATTTTATTGACTGATTCTGCAAGGTTAAATAGTAATGCGGTAACTTTAACGGCGGTAGCATTTGATTCAATAATGCCAGGCATGCGATATTTCATGTATTTTAGTTTAATCCTTTTTGCAGGGACATCTATTATGAATCAATGGTATTTTGGTCATGTTAGTTTAACTTTTTTACAAAAAGAAGAATGGGATGGTATATACCGATATATTTTTCCTATACTTATTGCAATTGGTTGTATAGGTACTATTCGTTTGGTATGGTCTATACAGGACATTGCATTGGGGTTACTTATTATTCCCAATATACTTGGGTTAGCTGTATTATCTATAAAGGTAAGAAAGTTAACTAAAGAATTTTTAAATCCTAAGAATAAGTATATATAATAGATAGATGTATAAACATTAATACATCTGAGCATTCATTTATAAAAATTCAGATAGTTAAAATAATAAACAGGCTGAATTGATGAGTTTATTCAGATATTTTGTAATTTATCTAAGTGTTCTATAATACTTAATATTTATCATTTAATAGGAGGGCTATTATGGCTTATGTAAATGAAAATTATTTAAAACTTAAAGGAAATTATCTTTTTGCTGCAATTGCAAAAAAAGTGGAAGCTTTTTCTAGAGAAAATCCCGAAGCAAATATTATTCGTCTAGGGATTGGAGATGTTACACGGCCAATTGCACCAGCCGTTATATCAGCAATTCATAAGGCTGCTGAAGAGATGAGTCATGCTGATACATTTCGTGGCTACGGCCCAGAACAAGGATATGATTTTTTACGTAAAGCCATTATTAAGGGGGACTATAATAAAAGAGGAATAGAACTAGATTTAGATGAAGTATTTGTTAGTAATGGAGCTAAAACGGATGCAGCTTGCATTCAAGAAATTTTTAGTGATGATGTTAAAATTGCTGTAACTGATCCTGTTTATCCTGTATACCTTGATTCTAATATTATGTTTGGGCATACCGGGGAATGGAATGATGAAAAATGCTCTTATGATGGAGTGGTTTATTTACCTTGCTCTCCGGAAAATAATTTTAATCCCTTACCTCCCGAAGAGAAGGTTGATATCGTTTACTTGTGTAATCCTTCCAATCCGACGGGAACGGCTATGTCAAAAACAGAGTTGAAAAAATGGGTTGAATATGCAAAGAAAAATAAGGTTATTATTATATATGATTCTGCCTATGAAGCATATATTACGGAAAAGAATATTCCTCATAGTATTTATGAAATCGAAGGAGCAAAAGATGTAGCAATTGAATTGCGTTCTTATTCTAAATGTGCTGGATTTACTGGCATACGTTGTTCTTATGTTATCGTGCCTAAGAAATGTATGGCATATAAAAAAGATGGTACTCATTTAACTTTAAACTCGTTTTGGAATCGTCGCCAAAGTACTTTTACAAACGGTATACCATATATTGTACAGCGAGCTGCAGAAGCATATTATACTGAAGAAGGATATAGGCAATGTCAAGAAGATGTGGCATATTATATGAAAAATGCACAGATTATAAGAGATGGATTGAGCGAAGCTGGATTTACAGTTTATGGAGCTACTAATTCCCCGTATGCTTGGGTAAAAACTCCTGATAATATGAAGAGTTGGGATTTTTTTGATTTGCTTTTGAAAAATGCAAATGTTGTTACTACTCCGGGATCGGGATTTGGCCCACATGGTGAAGGGTATCTTCGACTTACAGCTTTTGGAACAAGAGAAAATACGATCCAAGCGATAAAACGTATTCGTGATTTACATCTTTTGCAATAGGTTATTTACTATATTGCAAAAGATGCGTTTTATAATCATTAATTGCGAGGGAAAATGAGTATATTAAACATTATTGGTCCGATTATGATTGGGCCTTCTAGTTCACATACAGCTGGTGCAGCACGTATCGGAATGATGGCTAGAAAAATATTGGAAGAAAATCCTAAAATTGCTGTGATTACGGTTTATGGATCTTTTGCTAAAACTTATAGAGGACACGGAACTGATAAAGCTTTAGTTGCGGGAATTTTAGGGATATCGCCAGAGGACACTGATTTAAGGAATTCTTTTATGATAGCCGAACAACGTGGTTTGAATTTTACTTTAAAATGTTCTGACGAAGACGTGGAACATCCTAATACTGTGCGGATAGAGTTGATAGGGGAAAAAGGAGGTAAAATAGAAATTTTAGGAGTTTCCTTGGGAGGTGGAAAGATTGAAATAATAGAAATAAATGGTTTTAAAGTTTCACTTTCTGGGGAGGAAAATACTTTAATTACATTTCATCATGACCAGCCGGGAATTATTGCGCAAGTAACAGGTATTATGGCTAAAGGAAAAATTAATGTATCAACGATGAAGGTGTTCCGTGATGGTACAAACAATCAGGCAGTAATGATTGTTTGTACTGATAGCCCTATAGCTCAATTAATGGTTGAACGCATTCGAGCGATTCCTGCCATTGCAAATGTTGTTGTATTAAAACCATTATAGGAGGCTTTGTTGATGTATAGTTATACGTATAGAACTTTGGATGAACTCTACCGAATAGCAAAACAACATCAAATTCGTATGGCAGAAGTTGTAATTAATCATGAACTTGAAATGTCAAATTTAAGTAGAGAGGCTTTATACCATATTATGTTATCGAGGATTAAAGTCTTTCGTGAATCTATCGATGCTGGAATTTTAGATAAGGAACGTTCCGTTAGTGGATTGATTGGAGGGGATGCAAATAAATTACTATGTTCTAAAATTAATCTTTTAGGAACAATATCGCATAAAGCTGCTATATATGCACTGGCTGTTAGCGAGGCAAATGCAAAAATGTTTAGAATAGTTGCATGCCCTACAGCTGGCTCTTGTGGCATTGTACCAGCCGTACTTATGGCGATGAGTGAATACTTTAAGACATCGCAAAAAGAAAATGTAGATGCTTTATTTATGGCTGCTGGCATTGGGGCTGTTGTATCTCGGAATGCATCTGTTGCTGGTGCTGTTGGAGGATGTCAGGCTGAATGTGGGACTGCAGCAGCTATGGCAGCTGCTATAGCTGCACAATTAGCTGGTGGATCCGATCGGGTTGTATTAGAAGCAATGGCTTTGTGTATGAAAAATACTTTAGGATTAGCATGTGATCCTGTTGCTGGGTTAGTGGAGGTTCCTTGCGTAAAACGCAATGCGTGTTTGGCCATAATGGCTATAGGTGCTGCTGAAATGGCCTTATCTGGAATTTGTAGTGTTATTCCACCCGATGAGGTGATTAGCGCTATGGCAGAAATTGGTCGTATGATGCCAGTAGCTTTAAAAGAGACATCTGAAGGCGGATTGGCACATACTGAAACTGGGAAAAAAATAGCAAGAAAATTAGAAAAAATGTAAAATGATATGCCTTGAAAGAGTAAGTTCTTATGCTTTCAAGGCAATTTTTATAAATTCAACATTATTAAAGCTTATCAGCACTATTGCTTACTTGTTAAATGGATATAAAATTGAGATGAAGATAGTGGTCATATGCCGCATCAAAATGTATATGGTTACTAAAATAAAATCTAGGTTAAGTTAAACTAAATTATAATTTGGAGATGTGTATTTGTAGGTATCTTTTGAGCTGAATTTTTGAAATTAGTACATGAGGCAAAGTGTGGCATAATGAGCTTTAATGAGTGAACTTTATTTTAATATTTGGCAAAATATGGTAAATAATTGCAAAAAAAGAAAGACTGTGATACAATAACCACAGCAAAAAGATTTGATACAGATAAAGGAGCAGGTGCATATGTTATTTGGCGGGCAATTTGGGAATTCTAACAGTTAGAACTATTGAAAAATATTATTGTCAAGATATTCAAAGCGTTATGCCGTATAGTAAAACATATAACAACGAACTGATGTTTTCAAAAATGCTTGTTGGAGACAAAGGAATTGAGCCCATCGTGACCGGTGATATCTATCGGGGCGATGAAGATGCAGAGATTTTGTTTCTAGCTTTGCCAATCTTATTTTCCCGAAAATCCACGTTGATACTTTTTACTTGACAACTTGTGGCATTTCTGTGGAAGCAGGCATTACGTATCAGCAAATAGATGAAATTTCAGTACAGACCCAGATGATGGAAGATGCCGATCATACGATTGTCATTGCTAATAGTCCTAAATTAGGGGTGAATTCCCTGGTTCGCATGTGTGGGATTGAAAACATTTCTGCTCTGATTACCGATTACGAAGTATCGCCGACAGAAGTCGGTAAGTTTGAAAATGCCGGTGTCCGCGTCATGGTGACACCGGAAAGGAGCGACACAATTCATGAATAAGCAGATGGAAAGTAAAGAAAAAGCCAGCGTATTGTTGATATCTATTGATGCGCTGAAACCGGAATTTGTATTTGAACAGGAGAGAGTAGGGGTTCATCTTCCCTTTTTAACATCCCAGTTCGTAGACAAGGGCTGTGTAGCACCGGATGGAATGAAGAGCGTCTTTCCCCCATTCACTTATCCCTGCCATCAGAGTATGATTACCGGAACCAATCCCGCAACTCATGGCATCGTCAATAATGCTATCTTTGACCCGATGAACGAACATCATGGTGCATGGCATTGGTTTGCCAATCGCAAAGTGCTGACTTTGTGGGAAGCTGCCCGTCAGGCTGGATATGTGACGGCCAGTGCAGCTTTTCCGACTTCCGTTGGAGCCAAAGGCGATTATATTGCCCCTGAATTTTGGTGGGACGGTTCTGAACTGGACAGTCTTTTTATTGACGCCGTTTCTCGTCCGCAGGGACTGGTATCGGAAATGGAAGCAGATATTGGCCGTTATGCTGGTGGGCTCGATTTATCTGATGCTGGCGATGTCCAGCGTTATCGGGCAGCTGATTGGCTGCTGACGCATAAATTATCTTCATCTCCGAAGCCCTTTTTCCTGACGGCGTATTTTGCCAGCTTCGATGAAAGCGCGCATGAATATGGTGTCTACAGCAAAGAAGCGGCACAGAGCATAGAAAAAATTGATGCAATGGTTGGTAAACTGGTATCATCAGCAGAAGCTGTGAGTGGGGGCCATTTGATTGTTTGCGTCGTTTCAGATCATGGGACTATGGATAATACGCATAATATCTGCCCGAATGTTATTTTCCACCAAGAAGGACTGATTCAGACGGATGATAAAGATGCCATTACCGACTGGAAAGTTTTCAGCCAGCGGGCTGGTGGCATTGCAGAAATTCGTCTGGCAGAAGCAGATGACAGCCTGCGCCAGCATGTTTCCCAGATATTGGAAAATCTCAAGGCCAATCCGGCTATGGGTATCCTGGATGTATTGACAGGGGAACAGGCTCGGCAGCGTGGTGGATTCCCTGATGCTGATTTTGTCCTCATTTCCCGTAAAGGTTATGAAATCCGGGATGATTGGAGCGGCGCCTATCTACGGACGACAGTGACCCAGAAGGCCCAGCATGGTTATAATGAAGAATTCCCGGAAATGCGGGCCTCATTCCTGTTGGCCGGACCGGGCATCAAAGCAGGAACTGTAACGGATGTACACCTTATTGATGTGGCTCCGACTTTGGCGGCGTTGATGGGATTTGTCCTCCCGGATGCCGAAGGACGTGATGTATTGGCAAAACAGTGAGGATGAGGTGCCATGGCAGAAATTGAGCTCGTCATCGGAAATATAGCCAATGCTCTTTGGGGAGACTGGCTGTTGTTTGCCCTGCTCGGCTTGGGCATGCTCTATACGTTTATGACTGGCGGCATCCAGATTCGCTGCCTGTTCCTGCTTCGCCGCGGCATTTTCAGAAAGTCTCATCTCAAGAAACAGGGAGAGGAAGGCTGTTCTTCATGGCAGTCGCTGTGCGGTTCCTTGGCCAGCTGCGTCGGCAGCGGGAATATCGTCGGTGTCTCGACGGCTATCTTGTCTGGCGGCGATGGTGCCTTGTTCTGGATGTGGTTCGCTGCTTTTTTCGGCATGGCTACGAAATTTGGCGAAATCGTCCTCGGCATGTGCTATCATGGCCATGACCGCAAGGGAAATATCACTGGCGGTTCCATGTACTATATCGCCCAGGGCCTGGGCTGGCGCCATGCCGGGGCCGCCGTGGCCATCCTTTTGTTCATCCAGAACTGCGGGGGCACGCTCATTCAGTCGAATACTATCGCCCAGGTCATGAAGGAAGCCTTCTGGCTGCCCGTCGGGGTCACGGCTGTCTTCGTTGCCGTGCTGATGTTTTTCATCATCAGCGGTGGTTTCCAGCGGCTCATCCAGATTTCTCAGCGCGTCGTGCCCCTGATGGCCGGTATCTACCTCATCAGCGGCCTCATCGTGCTCATCGTCCATATCGATGTCGTGCCGCAGATGTTCCAGCAGATTTTTGCCCACGCCTTCACTTGGCAGGCCGGGACTGGCGCCGCTATGGGATATACCATGAAGGAAGCCATGCGTTATGGCGTGGCCCGCGGCTTATATTCCAATGAAGCTGGCGAAGGCTCAGCGCCGGTCTTTCATTCGTCGGCCCAGGTCGACCACCCCGTACGGCAGGGCTTTTACGGTATCGTGGAAGTCTTTGTCGACACCTTCCTCATTTGCAGTACGACGGGTATCGTCATCCTGCTGACCCAGGCCAATGGCATGAATGATAATGCGGCGACGCTGACGGCGACGGCCTTTGACTCCATCCTGCCGGGGATGCGCTATGTCATGTACTTCAGCCTCATCCTCTTTGCCGGGACGTCGATCATGAATCAGTGGTATTTTGGGCACGTCAGCCTGACTTTCTTGCAGAAAGAAGAATGGGATAGTCTGTACCGGTATTTATTCCCGATACTGATTGTCATCGGCAGTTTGGGGACCATCCATCTGGTCTGGTCTATCCAGGATATCGCCTTAGGGCTGTTGATTATCCCCAATATCGTCGCCTTAGTCGTGCTGTCGCGGAAAGTGCGGGCATTGACGAAAGAATTTTTGGACCCTCAAAACGGGTATATTAAATAGATAAATAAAAGGAGAATCATTCATCATGCGTAAGGATCTTGAAACTTATATCAATCAGATTCCGGCCGTTGCCAAGGCCGCTCATTTGGAAGAAACGTTTTGGCTCAACCCCAAGAAGACGGACCGGGCTCATTGGAACATTACGGCCGTCTCGCCGGCGGATATCCAGGATGCTTCGGACCGCCTGCAGCGCTTTGCCCCGTATTTGGAAACGGTATTTCCTGAATTGAAGCCGACTCATGGCATCATCGAATCGGAATTACGGCCTACGCCGTCAATGAAAGAATTCCTCAATGACACGTACCAGTCCGGTATTACGGGCCAGTTGTTCCTGAAGATGGACAGCGACCTGCCCGTTTCAGGGTCCGTCAAGGCCCGCGGCGGCATTTATGAGGTACTGAAACACGCAGAAGATTTGGCGATTCAGGCAGGGAAACTGAAGACGACGGATAATTATGCCGTCTTGGCAGAACCGGAATTCCGTGACTTCTTCAGCCAGTATACTGTCCAAGTCGGCAGCACTGGGAATTTGGGTATGAGCATCGGCATCATGAGTGCTAAAATCGGCTTTAAGGTTATCGTGCACATGTCGGCTGATGCCAAGCAGTGGAAGAAAGATTTGCTCCGCAGCCGCGGCGTCACGGTTATCGAATATGCCGACAACTACTGTGCAGCCGTCGCTCAGGGACGCAAAAATTCCGATGCCGACCCGATGAGTTACTTCGTAGATGATGAAAATTCAAAGAACCTGTTTTTGGGCTATAGTGTCGCTGGTCAGCGGTTGAAGAAACAGCTGCAGGATATGAAGGTGCCCGTTGATGCAGATCATCCCTTGTTTGTCTATATTCCCTGCGGTATCGGTGGAGCTCCCGGCGGTGTCACTTATGGACTGAAGGAAGCCTTTGGCGACGATGTACACTGCTTCTTTACTGAACCGACGCATGCCTGCTGCATGCTCCTGGGTATGGCAACGGGACTTCACGATGGCGTATCCGTCGAAGATTTCGGCATTGATGGCCGTACCGAAGCCGATGGCCTGGCTGTCGGCCGTCCCTCAGCCTTTGTCGGCCGTGTCGTCGAACCACTTATTTCGGGCATTGCTACCATTCAGGATAAGACGTTGTATGATTTGATGAGAGGGTTGCTCAGCCATGAAAATATCTTTATCGAACCGAGTTCGTGTGCAGCCTTTGCGGCATTCTTGCAGTCTTCCGTCCTGCAGCAGTATGTTGAACAGCAGGGGCTGGAAGCGGTCATGCCTCAGGCTACGCATATTGCATGGGCTACGGGCGGCAGTATGGTCCCGGATGATGTCCGTAAAGCATACCTCACCATGGGGCTCTAAGGTGAAGAACGGTAAGACACATCGTGTTTTGGTATTAGACATAGACGGCACGACGGTGACGTCAGAAAAGAAGGTCGATTTGCAGACAAAACACGCCCTGCTCCAATTACAGGAACAGGGCGTGCAGCTTATCCTGGCGTCGGGCCGTCCGCCGGAGGGCGTCTATCCCATAGCCAGGACCTTGGGCTTCGACCGTTTCGGCGGTTATATCATCGCCTTTAACGGCGCTGCCGTCATCGAATATAAGACCCGGAAATGCTTGTACGAACAGTGCCTGGCAGCGGATACACTGCGTTCTCTGTGGGATGATGCCTGCCGTCACGGTTTGGGCATCATGACCTACGGCAAGGGGCGGATTATTACCGGGACCTGCCCCGATACGTACATGCTGGGAGAATCGGAATGGAGCCAGCTGCCCATCGTCTGGCATCGTGATTTTTTGCGCCATGCGCCGAAAAAAATCCATCAATGCCTGCTGACGGGGCCATCCGATTTACTCCAGTCCCTCAATCCCCTCTTGTCCCAGCTCTATCTGGGGCGGGCTGAAGTCTATCATTCCGAGCCGTTGTGCCTGGAAGTGACACCATGCCGCGTCGATAAATCCTTTGGGCTGAAGAAACTCTTTCACTTCCTGGGCATTTCTCCAGCAGACGTCATCTGCTGTGGTGACAGTTACAACGATATCGGCATGCTGCGTTACGCCGGGACGGGCGTTGCCATGGCCAACGCGCCGGAAAACGTCAAATCCTTTGCCGACTATGTGACCCGCCATTCCAACGACGAACAGGGCATCGTAGAAGTAGCCCGTCATTTCTTTCCCTCCCGCGTTCATTGACAGCCCTTCCGGATAAGGGTATCATGGAAGCAGAAAAAATGCGTTATAGGGGGGAATGACGATGTTTGGCTTAGGCGCACCGGAATTACTGCTCATTTTAGTGATTGCCTTGATTGTATTTGGACCAGGGAAGCTGCCGACCATCGGCCGGGCTTTGGGAAAAAGCCTCCGCGAATTCAAGGAAGCCGTCAATACTGACGAAACGAAGCAGATAGAGGAAAAGACGGATGAAAAATCAAGTAAGAATGTTTGATGTATGATGTTTGATGTGATAGCTTTAAATTTAAAGCCACTCACTAACCCCTAACCACTAACTGCTAACCACTTAAAAAGGGGCTGTCGCATGTGCGACAGCCCCTTTTTTATTTTCTGGCGGGAAAGTGTGGGAATCGAACCCACCTGAGAAGCTGTTAACTCCCCATGCTGGTTTTGAAGACCAGAGGGAACACCAGAACCCATCCTCCCCCAGGACAGATTTATTATATCACGGGTGTCTGGTCTCTTGCAAAACCGTTTGTATCTTTGTTACACTAAAGGCGGTGAGTGCATTAACTATGAGAAAGGGGTTTATAAGATGATTGAATTACAGTTGAAACCGACGATTTACTCGTATGATACGTGCCGTGAATTTGTGGAAGACCTGCAGATTGGGCCTGATGACCTGATTGTCACCAATCAGTATATCTTTGATCCGAACTTCAAGGATTTAGGCCTTACGTGCCACGTCTTGTTCCAGGAAAAGTATGGCATGGGTGAACCGTCTGATGAAATGGCAGAGGCTATTTATAAAGATATGCCGAAAGATGTAAAGCGCATCATCGGTATCGGCGGCGGCACGGTCATGGATTTGTGCAAGTTGTTCGTCTTGAAACAGGTCAGCCCGGTCCTCGATTTATTCGATGGCAAGATTCCCGTAGAAAAAGCCAAGGAACTCATCTTGATTCCGACGACGTGCGGGACGGGCAGTGAAGTTACCAATGTATCGGTCATGGCCCTGGTCAGCCGCAATACGAAGAAGGGGATTGCCGATAACGCTCTGTATGCCGACAAGGCCGTCCTTATTGCCCAGTTGTTGAAGACACTGCCCTTCAAGGTCTTTGCAACCAGCTCAATCGATGCTCTCGTCCATGCTGTCGAATCGGCGCTGTCTCCTGATTCCAGCGCCAGCTTCCGCGTTTTTAGCTATCATGCCATCGAACTCATCCTTAAAGGATACTTGCAGATCCGCGACCATGGTCCGGAAGCCCGTATTCCTTTGATGAAGGATTTCCTCCTGGCCAGCAACTGGGCCGGCATCGCTTTCAGCGTCCCTGGCTGCGCGGCTGTCCACGCCATGAGTTATCCCCTGGGCGCTAAGTATCATGTTCCCCATGGTGAATCGAACTATGCCATGTTCACCGGCGTCATGAACTGCTATATGTCCATCAAGTCAGATGGTGAAATTGCAAAATTGAACCGCTTCATCGCCGATATCCTGGGTTGTGAACCGGAGCACGTCTACGAAGAACTGGAAAAACTGCTCAACGTCATCCTGCCGAAGAAGGCGCTCCATGAATACGGCGTCAAAGAGGAAGAATTGCCGGAATTTGCTAAATCGGTCATCGAAAATCAGCAGCGTCTCATGAAACACAGCTTTGTACCTCTCGATTATGATAAGGTGTATGGCATTTACAAGAATTTGTATTAGTGGCTAGTGGTTCGTCGCAGGGGCCGTACGTGGGCGGCCCGTCTCGGGCTATGTGGGAATCCCGGGAGAGCTATTAGCCGCTAACTGCTAAAAAAAGAGGCTGTCGCATTAAGACAGCCTCTTTTTACGTTGATCGTAGGTCGTTCATCGTTTGTCGTATGGGATTAAAAATATCAATCCATCGCGATGAACGATGAACTACGAACGAAAAACTTTTAAGTTGAAAGGGCCTCGCATGATGGCAAAAACCTTCGTGCGACAGCCCCCTTTTTTTTTGTAGGGGCTCGCACGTGGCGAGCCCGACGGTATATGTTGGATTTTGTTATGGCTTACTTGTGTGAGCGGGCGCCCCACGTGGCGCCCCTACGGGCTTTACACATTAGAACCAGACGGCCTGGTCGCCGGCTTTTACGTTGCCGTCAGCGGCCAGGTGGACTTCCTGGCCGTCTTCGAGGTCGGTGAAGATGCACAGGCAGGCGTCAGACGGGGCGTTGGCTTTGATGTATTCGTCGTCGAATTCCATCAGCTTATCACCTTTCTTGACTTCCTGACCGTTTTCGACGAAGACGTTGAAGCCCTTGCCTTCGAGCTTGACCGTATCGATACCGATGTGCAGGAGGTATTCTACGCCATCGGCCGTAGTCATGCCGATAGCATGTTTCGTATCGAAAACGAAGGTGACTGTTCCATCTTCCGGCGCATAAACCGTGCCATCTGTCGGGTAGACGAAGAAGCCGTCGCCTGTCATCTTGCCGGCAAAGGCTTCATCCGGGGCTTCCGTAATGGGATGGAGGCTGCCGGTAAAGGGAGAATTGAAGTACCGTTTTTCAGCGGCTGCTTCCGGTTCAGCCGGAGCGGCTTCAGCGGCGGGGGCTGTTTCGATAGGACCGTCTGCCGGGTTGGTTGCCAGATAGCTTTCCAGGTTGGCCTTGATGACGGCGACTTGCGGGCCGTAGACGACCTGGACGCCCTGACCTTTTTTGATGACGCCTACGGCGCCGGTAGCCTTCAGGGCGGCGTCATTGACTAAATCCGAATTGGCTACGGAGCAGCGCAGGCGCGTAGCGCAGCAGTCGACGGACGTGATGTTCTGGGTTCCGCCCAAAGCACGGGTGATGGACTGGCTTACGACGTCGGTGGCAGCGCTGCCATCATCGGCTTTGGCAGCGGCATCACGGGCTTTGACGTCGGCTTTGGTGTAGAGTTTGGTTTCTACGTCGTCGTCTTCACGACCCGGTGTCTTGAGGTCGAATTTCTTGATGAGGAAGGTGAAGATGAAGTAATAGAGGAAGAAGTAGATGATGCCGACCGGGATGATGTACATCCAGTTGGTCTTGGCTTCCCCTTGCAGGATACCGAAGATGAACAGGTCCAGGAGGCCGCCAGAGAAGGTCAGGCCGACGGCGATGTTCAGCATGTGGGCAATCATGTAAGCCGCACCGGCCAGGACGACCTGGACGTAGAAGAGCATCGGTGCGACGAAGAGGAAGGAAAATTCAATCGGTTCTGTAATCCCTGTGAACATGGAGGTCAGGGCTGCCGATAAGAGCAGGCCGCCAGCGACCTTTTTCTTTTCCGGTTTGGCTGTGCGGTACATGGCCAGGGCAGCGCCGGGAAGGCCGAAAATCATGAAGATGAATTCACCCGAGAAGTACCGGGTCGCATCGGCACTGAAATGGGTGACGTTCGGCGAAGCGAGCTGGGCGAAGAAGATGTTCTGGCCGCCCTGGACGAGGTTGCCGTCGATCATCATCGAGCCGCCGACGCCGGTCTGCCAGAAAGGCAGATAGAAGACGTGATGCAAACCGAAGGGGATGAGGGCCCGTTTGATGATACCGAAGATGAGGGTCCCGATGTAGCCTGTACCCGTTACCAGTCCGCCAAGGGCAAAGATGCCGCTCTGGACGACAGGCCAGACGAAGTACATGGCAATGCCGACGAACATGTAGACGACGGTAGAGATGATAGGGATGAAGCGCGACCCGCCGAAGAAGGACAAGGCATTGGGCAGGACGATTTTATGATAGCGATTGTGCAGGTAGGCGACACCGATACCGACGATGATACCGCCGAAGACGCCTTCCTGGAGGGACATGATGCCGCAAACATTGGCAATCGTACCTTCCAGGACGTCGGGAGATACGGTATTGTTTGCCAATACTTTACCTGTCAGCTTGAGGACGGCGTTGGTCGAAGCGTGCATGACGAAAAAGGCGATCATGGCCGACAAGGCAGCGACTTCTTTTTCCTGCTTGGCCATGCCGATAGCGACGCCGACGGCGAAGATGATCGGTAAGTTGCCGAAAATAATGTTGCCGGCATCGCTCATGATGGTGAGCAGTGAATGGAGTAGGGTGCCATTTCCCAGGACGCTTTCCAGTCCGTAGGTCTGGATAGTCGTTGCGTTCGTGAAAGAAGCCCCAATGCCGAGGAGTAAACCGGCAATTGGCAGGATGGCGACAGGCAGCATGAAACTGCGGCCGACAGCCTGCAAAATGGAAAAGACTTGGTCTTTCATAGAAATCCTCCTTCAATATAGGAATAAATAAGTATGAGATAGTACGTTCCTATTTTAACATACCCTAGGCAAATGAGAAGTATGAGAGTTACGTCTAATCGTACGTATCTCGCATATATACTTGATAAAAAGTCAAGTGAACGTGGGCCGTTTATCGTTCGTCGTCGAAATACTAGCCCTTTTTTAAGCCGTCAGCAGCTAGCGGTTAGGGGCTAGGGGTTAGCAGTCAGCGGCTAGTGAATGTTTTTAAATTTAAGGCCATACGCTAACAACTCAAAAGGGCTTGTCGTCATGCGACAAGCCCTTTTGCTAAGAGGAGAATGAATGTGAAGTTGTTATTTTTTATGACCTAAGTAATGACTTACGAATTATGCTTTAGCAGCGGCTTCGCCCAATGCTTTGCATTCAGGAGCATTGTCCGGTGTTTCGTTGACGATGGCCGTACCGATGACCGTAGCGCCGGCATCTTCGGTACGCTGTTTCCAGGTGTCCATCCATTCGCCGGAGCCCCAGCCATAAGAACCGAAAAGACCGACTTTTTTGCCTTTTAATTTCGGAGCTAAATCGGTAAAGAACGGTTCGACGACGGAGTCTTCGAGTTCTTCCGAACCCATGGCCGGGCAGCCGAGCAAGATGACATCTTTGCTGGCTACATTATCGACATTTGTATCTTCAAAGCGGACTGATTCTACATCAGCACCAGCGGCTTTAGCAGCTGCTTCGATTTCATTAGCCATTGCTTCTGTATTACCTGTTCCACTCCAATAAACGATTTCTACCATGATTAAATCCTCCTTATGCTACAATGAGCGAGTCTAATGTTGTCCCAACGGCAAAGCGATTCAAGTAGTCTTGCCGGCAGCACGTATAGCGATGGAAAGTACGGGCGGCAGCATGAGCGTCGCCGTATACCTTCCATTCACCACAGAGCTTGGCATGGTTTCCCTTGTTGGCGATGAAACCGCACACGTCCTCCAGGGGATAACCGAGGAAAATGCCCGATTCATGAGGGAAACAGCCGCCTTCTGCAAAGCGCGCGGCAAGACGGTCCAGCAGGGCAGATACGTCCTGGCAGTCTTGATACCCGAATTGCTGCAAGAATGAAGAAATGTCCCGTCGCTGTACATATTCCCAGACCCTGGCCGGTCGGTATACGTACAGCAGGGTGCGTTTGGGACAGGCATACAAGATGCGGAAATACAAGCCTTTTGGATTGTATTTATGATTATATTTTTCAATTATATCATCATAGGTGCAGCCACTGTCCAAGCGGGGCAGACAGAGAAGGGATGCCTGCTTAAGCCCTGCTAAAGTCGGTGAACAGTGGGTTATTAAGACGAAATCCAGGTTCATATCCGTTTGCCGCTCCTTTCGCTTTGATACTGTAAGTATAATTTATTTGAAAGTGATTGTCAATACTAATATGATAATTCATTTCAAATAAGACAAGGGGCTTGCCAAGTATAGTATAATAAAGATAGAATGAGAGCACATTCGGAAGGGGGGATTCGATGGAAACTGCTTATGAGACGAATCATTGTTTCGGCTGTGGCCGTGATAACCCAATCGGCCTGAAGCTGGACATGAAGTTGGAAGGCGATCACTGCGTGGCTTATTTTACGCCCAAGGCAGAGCATGAAAGTTATGGCGACCGCATGCACGGCGGCCTGACGAGTACACTGCTGGATGAGGTCATGGGTGACTATGTGTTCCGCATCGCCGGCAAACCGGCATATACGGCACGCCTGGAAATCCGTTTCCGCAGTGCCATACGCATTGGCGAAACGGTCAAAGTCGAAGGCTGGCCGGAAGTCCATCGCGGCCGCCTGTTCATCATGAAAGGGAGGATTACCCACGCTGACGGTACGCCGGCTGCCGAAGCGAAAGCGGAAATGATGCTGGCCAAATAAAGGAGGAGTTACTATGGATAGAAGCGATATGATGCACCGCATGTACGATATTAAAGGGCCTTTAGTGGCCAAGAAGTTTGCCGCCCGCGGCTTTGAAGCCGTCTACTGTCCGACTAAGGAAGAAGCCTTGAAGCAGGCTATTTCTTATATTCCCGAAACGGATGTCGTATCCTGGGGCGGCTCGGTATCCATCAACGAAATCGGCCTGCGGCCCTATGTACTGGAACACAATACGGTTATTGACCGCGATTCGGCTAAGACGCCGGAAGAACGGGTCGAACTGATGCGTAAAGCGCTGCTCTGCGATACGTTCCTCATGGGGACCAACGCAGCAGTCCAGGACGGACAGCTCATCAACATCGATGGCAACGGCAACCGTGTCGCCGCCCTTTGCTATGGACCGAAACAGGTCATCGCCATCGTCGGTATGAACAAAGTCGTCCCGACAGTCGAAGCCGGCATCGAACGGGCACATACCGTAGCATCGCCGCAGAATATCGGCCGCTTCCCCGGGGTCGGTACGCCTTGTGCCAAAACAGGCATGTGTGCTCACTGCATCCGGCCGGACAGTGTCTGTGCCCAAGTCGTCCGGACGCGTATCTGCAAGCCCCAGGGCCGCATCAAGGTCATCCTGGTCGGAGAAAATCTGGGCTTTTAGAGCCTGAAAAGCGAGGTATTTTATTATGAGAACTGGAACGGGCGTCGTCGAAGAAGTCTGCCCGAATGGCCTGGCCAAGATCCAGACCAACCGCAATAATCTTTATACGCCGTGCAGTGACAGTATGTGCGCGGATAATGTCGTCATCGATGCTGTGAACCCCATAGGGGCCAAAAAGGGGCAGTATGTACAGTTCAACATCCCCGACGCCGGCATGGGCGTCAAGGGCATCATCTGCTTCGGCGTCCCCCTGCTGCTGGTCATTGTCTGCGGTGTTCTCGGCTACCTGCTGGGAGAATCGTGGCAGGTCACGCCGGAAATGACGGCTTTTGCTGGCATGGTCGCAGGCGGCATCATCGGCTGCCTGATTTTGAAAGGCTACGAAAAGAAAATCAACAACAACCAGACCAAAGCAGAGATTACAGGAATCATCAGTTAAGAGGCTGCAGGTTCGTAGGGGCTCGCACGTGGCGAGCCCGCCAGATATATGTAAGAATTCCGTGAACGATTGGCATGAGCGGGCGCCCCGCGTGGCGCCCCTACAGAAAAAGAGGCTGTCGCATTAAGACAGCCTCTTTTTACGTTGATTGTAGGTCGTTCATCGTTTGTCGTATGGGATTAAAAATATCAATCCATCGCGATGAACGATGAACTACGAACGAAAAACTTTTAAGTTGAAGGGGCCTCGCATGATGGCAAAAACCTTCGTGCGACAGCCCCTTTTTTTTTATACAATATCGATTTGGCAGGCTTTCATGGCCTGTAAAGCTCTTTCGTGGTTTTCCGGGGTGGAACCGGCACAGCAGTTGCTGTCGACGATGATTTCCTTTTCCGGGTAAAATGCTTTGAGCAGCATGGCATTGGCGATGACACAGATATCCGTACACAAGCCCATCAATACCAGCCGGTCATAGTCCTGGACTTCATCGACCAGGGCCGGACAGCCAAAGGATGGCTTTTCCAGGATGGTGGCCCACATGGTATACGGCAGGAGCTGTTTGCAGATCCGCCAGCCCCGTGTATCTTTCAGGCAGTGCACGATGGGAAGTTTCCGGCCTTCCTGGGTTTCGCTGTAGGACTCGTCGTGGGTATCCTGGGTGAAGATCAGGTCCGTTTCCTGGTCTTCATCCTTTTTGCTGGCCACGATCTTGGCCTCGATGCGGGGGACGACGGCCTGGGCCTGAGGGCTGCCCAAGGCGCCGTCGATGAAATCATTTTGCATGTCGATGATGATATAAGCCTGAGTCATTACGGTCATCCCTTCTGTTTAGGCACGCAATTCTTTTAAATATTCCGGTACGTCCGGGCAGGTCATGAGGCCTGACATGAGAGCGACGCCTTTGATGGGGACGTCCTGGAGCTGGGCGATGGTCTTGGGGGTAACGCCGCCCAAGGCATAGACTGGAATCTTGACGGCCTTGCAGATGGCTTCGACCGTGTCGACGCCGATGGGCGGATCCGACGGCTTGCAGGCTGTCGGGAAGACATGGCTGGCCATGAGGTACGTAGCGCCGAGCTGTTCGGCTTTGACGGCTTCTTCGACGGTGTGTACGGAAACGCCGAGGGTCGTCATGTAATAGAGCAGGGACGAATGGGTTTCCAAATAAGGCAGAGAACATTGGAAACGGGGAATGTGGAGACGGATAGCAGCCTTTCCGAAATGTTGGAGGACACACGTCTTCTGATGGATGCTGCAGAGGCGCAGGACCCGTTTGGCATAGTCCGTGTATTCTTCTTCCGAAAGGTTTTTTTCACGAAGGACGATGAAATCTACATCGGATGCGGCGATTTGTTCGAGCTGATCCCAGTAGTTCGTCGAAGCTAATTCGTGGTTTGTAATTGCAGCTACTTTTAACACGATTTATCACCTGAATATTAGAGTATTTTATACCTATAACTATACATGAATCTCATACTAACGTCAACAATTATACCAATAGAATATAATAAATGTTCCATATGAGTTTTACGCCCTAAAACGAGAAGATATATGACAAAAACGGTTCGGGGTGGATTGGGTCCCGGACCGTTTTTGTCATATACATTTTATAGGATTAGGTAATGGATCGCATGGATGGTTTACAAATAAATATACTCACTGGTGATCGGCTGCAGGCCCATGCTCTTGATGTCGGAGTACATCTGGTCGAAGGAACGGCCGTCGGTGATTTCAAACTGTTCATCGCCCATTTCGGAGCCGTCGTTTTCCAGATGGCCGCCGATGCCGACGCAGACGCTGGCCGATACTTTCGTAGCGGCGATTTTCATGATGGCGTTGCGGTAACGGGCGCTTTCACGGCTCGATACGACGATGGTAGCATAGGGCATGAACAGGCGGTAGGCACAGATGATCTGTGTCAATTTCCGTTCGTCTACGTCCTTTGGGTTGATCTTGTCGTTGTTGATGATCGGGCACAGGCGCGGACAGGACAGGGAAATTTCGGCATGCGGATACTTACGCTGCATGAGCCATGCGTGCATCCCCGTGGCCAGGGCGTCTTTCTGATAGTCGTCCAGTCCTAAGAGGGCTGCGAAGCCGACGCCGCGCATGCCGCCAAGGATAGCCCGTTCCTGGGAATAGAAGCGGTATGGGAAGATGCGCTTGTGGCCAGCCAGGTGAAGGGTGGCGTACTTGTCGGAATTGTACGTTTCCTGGAAGACCGTGACGTAGTCGGCACCACATTCGTGGAGATATTTATAGTCTTCCGAATTGACCGGATAGATTTCCATGTTGATGACCCGGAAGTACTGGCGGGCAATCTTGACGGCGTTGCCGATGTATTTGATGTCGCTCATCTTCGGGCTTTCGCCAGTGAGCATGATGACTTCTTCGATGCCTGTATCGGCGATATTCTTACATTCGCGGTGGAGTTCTTCATCAGTCAGGCGGGCGCGCTTGATCTTGTTGTGCGAATTGAAGCCACAGTAGATACAGTAGTTATCGCAGTAGTTGGCGAAATAAATCGGTGTCAGGATGGTGATGTTGTTGCCGAAATGGCGCCGTGTGACCAGATGGGCTTTCTGGGCCATTTCTTCCAGGTGCGGTGCAGCAGCCGTCGATAAGAGGGCCATGAAGTCCCGCGGGTCCAGGTGTTCTTTCGACAAGGCCAGGCGGACATCTTTATCCGTGAAGTCGTCATTGTTGAAGGAGTCGTGGATAGCGACGACCTGGTCGAGCATATCCGAGTCAATGACTTCCATGCCCGGCAGATATTTCATATGATCGATAAGTTTGCTTTGGTCGATAGTTTTGGTTTCCGTCATGTTTGATCCCTCCTTAGTCCCCTAAGAATCCCGTCAGCGGATCCGAAGCCGAAGCCGTTTCGCGGACGCGGCCCAGGCCGGCGAGGTAGGCATTGTGGCCGGCACGGATAGCTTCGCCGAAGGCTTTGGCCATGAGCGGCAGGTCGCCAGCCGTAGCGACGGCGGTGTTGGCCATGATGGCAGCGGCGCCCATTTCCATGGCTTCACAGGCCTGGGACGGACGGCCGATACCGGCGTCGACGATGACCGGCAGGTCGACTTCGTCGATGAGGATCTGGATGAAATCTTTTGTCGATAAGCCTTTATTGGTGCCGATAGGCGATGCCAGGGGCATGATGGCAGCGGCGCCGGCGTCAGCCAGGGCACGGGCGGCATAGAGGTCCGGGTACATGTACGGCAGGACGACGAAGCCTTCTTTGGCCAGGATTTCCGTGGCTTTGATGGTTTCGTTGTTGTCCGGCAGGAGATATTTGGAGTCGCGCATGACTTCGATTTTGATGAAATCGCCGCAGCCGACTTCACGGGATAAGTGGGCGATGCGGACGGCTTCGTCGGCATTGCGGGCACTGGATGTATTGGGGAGCAGGGTGACATCTTTCGGGATATAGTCGAGGATATTGTCTTTCTGGCCTGCTTCGACGCGGCGCAGGGCCATGGTTACCATTTGGGCACCGCCTTGTTCGACAGCGGCCTTGATGAGGTCGACAGAGAATTTACCGGAACCTAAAATGAAACGCGATGTGAATTCGTGGCCGCCAAGGACCAAGGTATCTTTTTTTTCCATTGGGAAACACTCCTTTTATGATGATAGATGAGTTCATGACTGCTTTGCCGCAGGGGATCAGCCCCCGCCGACGAAGTGTACGATTTCCATGGAATCGCCGTCTTTCAAGGTCACTTTATCGTAATCTTTGCGCGATACGATAGCGCCATTCAGCTCGATGGCGATGCGGTCTGTACGATATTCCTGATCGGTCAGGTAAGCGAGCAGGTTCTGGCCGGCCGCTTCGATGTCTTTGCCGTTGATCCGTACCATGGAGGGTCCTCCTTTCTCTCAAATGAAAAAAGGGTCGCACGAAGAATTACACCCAAGGTGGTGTACCCCTTCGTGCGACCCTTATGATTCGGTCTCACTCTGCCTATGATTATAGCCTATTGTCACAAAAAGTCAACCGTTGATAATGAACTGGACGAGAGAAATGCCGGGCGAAGACGACAAAGGCCGAGAAACTATAGTATAATAAAGTTATGATTTTACGAGAGGTGTGATCACTGCCATGGAAGAACGGATGGACTGGATGAATATTGCCCGCTATTTTTATTTGACTGATGAGCGGTTGCAGCAGATTTCCCGTGGTTTTGCAGACGATATGGAACGGGCCCTGCACGGCCAGCCCGGGGCGACCGTATCGGCCCTGAAGTCGTATGTTTCCCTGCCTGGTGGTGATGAGCACGGCGTCTATCTGGCCTTGGATTTTGGTGGTACGAACGTGCGGGCTGCGCGGATCCGCCTGTTAGGCCGGCACTGTTACCTCATCGAAAAGAAAATATGCCAGCCACTCCGGATGCCCGGACAATACGACTACCTCTCTTCGTCGACGACGGCTGAGGAGCTCTTTGGCTTCCTGGCCCGCCTGGTCGGACAGGTCGCCCATGGACAGCAGGCCTATACCCTGGGGCACACCTTTTCGTTTGCCATGGAGCGGCAGGACCTGCACGATGGGCGGCTCCTGTCGTGGTCTAAAGAAATCGCCGTTTCCGGCGTAGAAGGCGGCTGGGTCAACGCCATGCTCAAACAGGCCCTGGTCCGTCAGGGCCTTAGGGCCATCGAACCGGCAGCCCTGGTCAATGATACGACGGCCTTGTTGCTATCGGCGGCATATACGCTGGAACGCGTCCGCATGGGCATCGTCTGCGGGACGGGCTTCAACGCCTGCTACTATGAGCCGGCATGGGATATGATCGTCAACTTGGAAGCCGGCGACTATGGCGGTCTGGTGCGCAACCGCTGGGATCGGGCGGTCGATAATCTGTCGGCCCAGCCTGGCTGGCATCGGATGGAAAAGATGATGGGCGGCGCCTATGCGGCAGACATCTTCCGGCAGACGCTGTTCTCTTATTTCAAGACCAGACAGATTCCGGATTTTTCAACAGCCGCTATGAACGATATCATCAGCTGCGATAATGACCAGCAGTGCCGTCTCAAGATGGGCCGGTTGTGGAAGCGCATCGTGCGGCCCGATGAGGTGCGGCCTGTCCGCAATATCGGCGCCGCCATCTTCGTCCGCGCTGCCCAGCTGGCCGGCGCCGTGAGCTGTGGCATCCTGCGCCATCTTTATGGCGATGGCGCCGTTCCAGCCCAGTCCGTTGCCGTTGACGGCAGTCTCCTGGAACACGTCCGCGGCGCCTTGTTCATGATGGAAGATGCCATGCAGGCCTGCCAGAATGAAGGCGTGAGCCGGGAGAAGCAGATTCCCGTCGACCCGGTGCTCATCAAAGACGGCCCCCTGGTCGGGGCTGCCGTCGCAGCGGCCATGGCGCATTAGCCACGAGCCACGAACCACTAGCCACTAGCCACGGCCACGTTTTTTCGGTACAATATAATATTGCAGAGATATTTCTGCCATCTTATCTGTAGTTCAGGGAAAGGAGACGGCGCCTGCGCCAGGTCACGATGCTGCAACTCGATAAATCTATCAGCAAACCGTATTATGTACAAATTTATGAATATTATCGCCGGGAAATCGAAGAGCACCGGATGATAGCCGGTATGCGCCTCGATTCAGTCCGTGAACTGGCCCAGGCTGCGGGCATCAGCAAGATGACCGTTGAAAAGGCCTATTACCAGCTGGCCAGTGAAGGCTATATCCTGCGCCGCCATAAGGCACGGTATGAAGTGGCTTCTCTGGACAAGCTGGAAGCGCAGCCCGAAGCGGATGCTGCGCCCGTATTGCGCGAAGCCAGCCGGCGCCCCGTCTATGCCTATGACTTCGCCAGCGGCGATATGGCCCTGGAACGCTTTCCCCTCGATATCTGGCGGAAATATATGAATCGGATCTTATCAGAACCGGACCGGCTGCTGGCGGCCAATGATGACCAGGGGGTCCCCGATTTGCGCCGGGCCCTGAGCCGTTATGTCTATGAAACGCGCGGCGTCCATGCCGAGCCGTCGCAGATCATCATCGGCGCCGGGACGATTTCCCTCCTCGGCGTCCTGACCAATTTGCTTCATGATAAACATGCCTGCATTGGCGTCGAAGACCCGGGGTTCCGCCTGGGACGTGAAATTTTCCGCAACAGCGGCTATTCCATCGTCCCCATTCCTATCAGCGGCGGCCTGCTCCATGTCGATGCTTTGGAAGCCAGCGGCGTCCGCCTGGTCTACGTCAGCCCATCCCATCAGTTCCCGACGGGGACCGTCATGCCGGCTGGCATCCGCCATCGCCTGCTGCACTGGGCTGAAAAGACGGACGGCTTGATCATCGAAGACGATTATGACAGCGAACTGCGCTATTATGGCCGCCCTGTCCCGGCTTTGCAGGGGCTGGACCGCCATGGCCGTGTCGTCTACATGGGCGCCTTGTCCAAGGTACTGCCCTTTTTCATCCGCCTCAGCTATATGGTACTGCCGCCACAGCTCATGCCCCTTTATGAGCAACGGCGCAGCTTGTTCCGTCAGGGGGCTTCGGTTCCGGAACAGTGTGTACTGGCGGAATATATCGAGAGCGGCGAACTGGCCCGCCAGGTCCGGCGCCTGCGCAAGGAATATCAGGAAAAAGGGGAGCTTTTAGGCCGGCTCTTAATCGAAGCCTTTGGCCAGGATATCGTCGTAGGGAGGCTGGTATCCGGCGTATACTGCCATATCCGCCTGCGCAGCGCCTTATCCGAAGAAGAACTGCGCCGCCGGGCGGAACGGCAGGGCTGCCGTGTCTTGTCCATGCAGTCTTTTTATGAAACACCGTCACAGGAAACGGATAAAGAATTTCTCCTGTCATTTTCAAAAATTCCCAGCTGCAAGCTCCGCGATGCCGTAGCGGCGTTGCATAGAGCGTGGTCAGAGAAAGAAGGATACTAATGGCGAAAAGTTTGCGTTTTATTCAATGCGGTGACCTCCACTTAGGGAGCCCTTTCCATAACCTCTCCGCTATTGATGAACGGTGGCAGCGCATCGTCGGGAAAGCGCCTGTCCGGGCGTTCCAGAAAATCGTCCAGATGGCCATTGATAAACGGGTTCACGCTGTCCTCATCACCGGGGATGTCTATACCAGTGCCGATCATAATCTGACGGCACAGCTCGATTATGTGCGCCTTTTACATAAATTGGCACAGAATAATATCCAAGTCTTTGCTGTCCTGGGAAATCACGACCCACTCGAAGCGTGGAAGGCGAAAATCCCCTTTCCGCCGAATGTCCATGTTTTCCCGACCGATGCTGTCGAACGTGTTCCTTTGGTCGTAGATGGGGAAGAAGTGGCGGCCATTTACGGGCAGAGCTATGCCAAAAGTGAACAGCGGGACAACCTGGCCTGGAAATTCAACCGCGCTGCTGGCGACCGCTTTTCCATCGGCATGCTCCATACCCAGGTGGGCAGCCGGGATTCGACCTATGCACCGTGCACCCTGGAAGACCTGAAAGAATGCGGTATGGATTACTGGGCCCTCGGCCATATCCACAAGCATGAGATACTCTGCGAAAAACCGTATGTCGTCTATGCCGGCAATCCGCAGGGCCTCGATTGTACAGAAACGGGGCCGCGGGGCTGTTATTACGTCGAAGTCGGCCCTTATGGGACGACGGACTTGGAATTCATCGACACGAGTATCGTCCGCTGGGAAAGCATCGACCTCTCCATCGACGGCATCGAATCGGTGTCAGAATTGCGCGAGTCCGTCCGCTTTGCCAAGGAAAAAGTGCGCCGTGAAATCGGTAAGCCGACTTTCCTGACGGTCAATTTCATCGGTTCCGGCAGCATGTACCACGTCCTCAACAATCCGGAAGCGACGCAGTACTGGCTGGAAAGCTGGCGTGAAGAAGAACAGGGGAAATACGCTTTTGTCATGGTCGAACGCCTGCGTAACCTGGCCCGTCCCAAGATGAATATGGACGAACGGAGTAAACTTCCCGATTCCGTCGGTGACTATCTGAATGTCTTCGACAAGTTGGAAAAGCTGGCTCCTGAAGAAAGAGCCAAGGCCTTGCGGGATATTTTCATGAGCCGTCCGGAATTTGAACGCCTCGGGGCTTATGGAAGAGCACTGACGGACCAGCGCCTGCTGGAAACATTCGAAAAGGCCAAATGGCTGGGCGTACAGAAATTGCTGGAACATAGAAGAGGTTAAGCAGTATGAAGATTACAGAGATGCATTTGGATGATTTCGGGATTTACCATAACGTGAGCTGGAATCCGCCGGAACACGGCCTGATTGTCATGCATGGTCGCAACGAAAGCGGCAAGACGACGCTCATGAAATATGTCCGCTCCATGTTCTTCGGCTATCTGCGCGGAGACTGGAAGGGCTATTTCGGCAGTATGGGAATCCGTCGGGAAGACGGAAAGGAATACCGCATCGTCCGCAATGAAAAAGAATATTTCCTGTCTGACGGCAATCAGAAAGTACAGGAAGAGCCAGCCAATCTGTGGTGGCACGGTCTGGACCGGCAGACGTATGATACGATTTTTGCCATGGGCCTGGAAGACCTCCAGGGTTTCAAAATCCTGTCCAATGAAGCCGTGCGCAGCCATTTCTTTAGTATCGAAGGCGGCGTCGGCATGGGCCTGGCCCGCAGTGAAGTGACCAAGCATATGGGAGAGCTCCTGGTCGCTTCACCGCAAGGCAAGAAACCTATCAATGCCCTGCTCAACGAGCAGAAGGATTTCGATCGCCGCATTACCGGCATGGCCTATGACGAAGACGAATTCGCCAGCCTGCAGGAAACGGAACAGACGACCCATGAAATCGAGAACCGCATCCGCCTGGATATCGAAGAATCGAAGCAGCAGATCGAACGGATTTCCATGCCCATCGCGGCTTGGGATGTCTATAAGCGCGGCCAGGACGCGATGCAGCATATGCAGTCCCTGGCCGATGTATCTCAGTTTCCGGCTGACGGAGCCCAGAAATGGGCCGAGCTGGAACAGAACATCAAGGCCATTGACGAACAGGTACGCAAGCTCAAGGCGACGAGCCGTAAAGGCCCGGCTTTCCAGGAATCGTGGAACCGCTGGCTGGCCTGCGGCCCGCAGCTCGACGCCATGTATCATCACGTCGGGGAATGGAAACAGGGGCTGGAAGAACTCTCAGACCATGAAGATAAGGAAATGGACTGGGAATTTGAAAGCACGAAGCAGGCCGACCTGCTCAAGACCTGGACCGATGGCAAGGATATCCCGGCAGCCGTCAACTGGACCCAGGGGATTTCTGCCGCAGCCGCTCTCGACCACAGCCGTCAGGATTTAGAAAAATGGCAGGCCGATAAACCGAAGAATGTGTCCGGTTCAAGCGGCGAAGACGGGCCGGCTGAAAAGACGAAGGACGAATGGGAGGTCATCGGGACGGCTGTGGCGACGATCCAGAACGTCGTCATGGAACGTCAAAAGATACAGGAACAGCTGGAATGGCTGAAAACGGAACCGGCTGGTTCGTCGAAGGCCTTTACCCTCGTCGGCATCGCCTTCCTGGTGCTGGCAGCCCTCTGCGTCGCCGCTGTCTATCTGGCCCACTTCGATTCGACACTGGGCCTCGGCGGGGCTGCTGCCTGTGTCGTCATCGCCATCATCTCCCTGGTCCGCCAGAGTACCGGTGCGGACCGGGTTCCCCGGAAAATCGCGGAAATCGAAGGTCAGTTGGCAGGCGTCAACCGCAAAATCAGCGATTTAGCCAAAGAAGCGGAAATGACCCTCAGTACGGACGAATCGAATGAACGCTGGCTCCAAGAACTGGATGCCGTCCGCAAGCAGTACCTGGACTGGCAGACGCGGGAAACGAAGAATGCCTGGCAGAAGGAACAGAAAGTCATGTACGATGCTATCTATGAAAAATGGCAGTCCGATGGTAATACCTGCAAAAAACAACTCCTGACCTGTGAAGCGGCCTGGGATGGCTGGCGGGATAAAAATAGTTTCAGTAAATTGGATACGGCCGATGTGGCCAAAGCCAAAGAGGCTTGGGATACGTGGCATGAAGTCACGACGGCGGCGGCTGATTGGAAGCGGCGCAAGCTGGAATTGAAGAGCGCCATTTCCCGATGGAGTGATACGGCGGAACAGATTTTCCGCGAAGTCGGCGTCAAAAAGGCGATTTCCCCGGATACTGTCGAAGGCGTCTATAAACAGTGGCAGGATATCCGCGTCCAGGCGGAAGTAGCCAAAGAACAGGACCGCCAGCAGAAAGAACGGGAAAGTCAGATTGCCAGCCTGGGAGATGAACGGCAGCAGCGCGTCCAAGAACAGCAGGAACTGCTCAAGGCGACCGGTGCCCAGACGGAAGGCGAATTCCGCAGTAAAGTCCTGCGCTTCCGCCAGTTCCACCAGTACAAAGAAGTCTATGACCAGACGGAAGCCCATATCCGCCTCATCGCCAAGACGCCGAAGAACCTGGCTGAACTGCGCCATGAATTGAAAATCCATACCTTGAAGACCTGGACTGACGAACGCGATTATTACCAGAAAAAAATCGCCGATGCCGAAAAGAAACTGGCTGAAGTCGCCGAAAAACGGGGCAGCATCATCGAACGCCTGAGCCAGATGGCCAAGACCGACGAATACGGCAAGCTCCTGCAGGCCAAACAGAACCGCAAGGCCGAACTGGACCGCGACGTCGATGACTGGCTGACCAATATGTACACCCAGTACATGCTGGAACAGGCCCAGGAATACTACGAACGAGTCCGCCAGCCTATCGTCATCCGCCAGGCCGGCGAATACCTGAACCTCATGACCCAGGGACGCTATACGTTGCAGGCCAGCCTGGATGGCAAACAGCTCTTTGCCGTCGATGGCAGCCAGCGCCGCGTCCCGGAAAAACAGTGGAGCAGCGGCTTGGGAGACCAGATTTACCTGGCCATCCGCATCAGCCTGGCCATGGCCTTCTCCAAACAAATCGAACCGATGCCGCTCATCCTCGACGACATCCTGGTCCGCTTCGACGAACAGCGCCAGAAAGAAGCCATCCAGTTCCTGGCATCACTTGGCAAAAAAGAACAGATTTTCCTGTTCACCTGCTCCGATGCTACCCTGCACCTGGCCGAAGAAGTCCAAAAACAACTGTCCGGAGAAACGGATACCATCCATCTCTTTGAAATCGAAAAAGGAACAATAAAAGGAAAGGCTGCTTTATGTTAGACTATATAGTTCAGCAAACGACAATATATATGGAATCCATGCCTAAGCAAGTTCGTAAAAAAAGTGGTCAATTCTTTACCAGTGTAGAAACAGCCCGGTTCATGGCCGGGCTGTTTGCTATCCCTGCACAGCCGGAAGTTACCATATTGGATCCCGGAGCTGGCACGGGAATTCTCACGGCTGCTTTGTTGGAGCGTGTTTCGGAAATCCCTGAAGTGGAACGAGTACATATCATATGCTATGAAACAGACGAAAAAATCATTCCTGTTTTAGAGGATAATCTTCGTTATATGGCCGACCATTGTGTGAAAAAGGTTGACTATGAGTTGCGTACTTTGAATTACATTACGAGCCAGGCAAATACTTTCAATGGGAGCTTGTTTCCGGAGTCAGGTGTTACTTGTGACCTCTGTATTGGCAATCCGCCATATATGAAAATTGGGAAAGATGCACCTGAAGCTAAAGCCATGCCGGAAATCTGTTATGGAGCTCCTAATTTATATTTTTTGTTTGCTGCTATGTCTCTATTTAATGTCTGCAACGGCGGAGAAATGGTTTATATCATTCCCCGTTCTTGGACAAGCGGCATGTATTTCAGGCGCTTTCGCCAATATTTATTCTGCCATGGTGTGATGGAACAAATTCACTTGTTTACCAGCCGGGATAAGGTCTTTGATACAGAACAGGTATTGCAAGAAACGATGATTATCAAGATACGGAAACAACGTCAGACTCCTTCTAATATTTTGGTCACTTCTTCTGAATCTAATTGTGATTTCCAGCATTTACAGCAGATTTCATTGCCTTATTCGGCGGTAGTTTACGGAGCGGACCAATATGTTTTTTTGATGACTAATCATCGGGAAGTGGAAGCGGTCAGCTTGCTAAATGCATTTCCCTATACCCTGCCAGATTTCGGCATGAAAATGAAAACGGGGTTGACAGTTGATTTTAGGGAGAGAGAGGCTTTGCGGAATATTGAAGTCGATGGGGCCGTACCGCTCTTTTTTGCCCAGCATATACAAGACGGTCGTGTCTGTTTTCCGATTGGTAAAGAAGGGGAATATTTAGTACCATCTCGGAAAAGTTTGGTACAGCCTAATAGTAATTATTTGTTTGTCAGGCGGTTTACGGCAAAGGAGGAAAAGCGCCGATTACAATGTGGTATTTATTTGGCGGAACACTTTCCGCAATATCAAACTATAAGTACGCAGAATAAAATCAATTTTATTGATAATGCAGAACATACATTGTCTAAAGACGTAGTATATGGTCTATATGTTTTGTTCAATTCAACCCTTTATGATGTGTACTATCGCGTACTCAATGGTTCTACGCAGGTCAATGCTACAGAAATTAATCATATGCCTGTCCCGGATATTTCAATTATTGAAGCACTGGGGCAAGCCTTGTTGGGAAAATCCGATATAACAGAAGAAACGTGCAATCAGATTTTGGAGGGATTTTTACATGGGGAAAATCAGCGAAGCGCAAGCCTTTCTTAAGGCTATTGGGATGCCCGAACGTCAGCAAGCGCCTATTTGTGCGTTAAGTCTGCTGGCTTTAGCTCATATACGGCCTGACGATGATTGGCGTCAGGCCTGCAATGAGTGGGTTCGCATTCATGATATTATTCAGTTCGTAAATATGTATTATGAAGTTAATTATGCAGAGAATAGTCGAGAAACTTTCCGTAAGCAGGCCATGCATCATTTTCGCAATGCCGCTTTGATTGAAGATAATGGAAAAGCGACGAATAGTCCTAACTATCGGTATCGGCTGACTCGGGAAACAGTTTGTCTTTTGCAGGCGTTTCGCACTGATTTGTGGGAAAAATCTTTAAAAGAATTTACCGATGTTCATGACTCGCTGATTTCCATTTATACATCGAAAAAAGAAGTCCGGAAAATGCCGGTCATGATCAATGAGACAGCTTATACTTTTTCACCAGGCAAGCACAACGCCTTACAAAAGGCTATCCTGGAAGAATTTGCACCACGCTTTGCGCCGGGATCCGTTTGCTTGTATGTTGGTGATACGACGAATAAGAATTTAGTGGAAAACCAGGCATTGCTGAAAGAATTAGGCATTGCTTTGACAGGACACGATAAGCTGCCAGATGTTATTTTATATCGTAAAGACGTTGACTGGATTTACTTTATCGAAGCCGTGACCTCCGTAGGCCCTATGAACCCTAAACGCTTGCAAGAATTGGAAGCCATGACTCGGCAGGTCACGAGTGGAAAAATCTACGTTACCGCGTTTCCTGATGTAACTGTCTATAAACGTTTTGTGGCGGATTTAGCTTGGGAAACAGAAGTCTGGATTGCCAATGAACCAGACCACATGATTCACCTTAATGGCAATCGGTTTATGGGTCCGCGTTGAATTTGTAGAAAAGCAGGTGAAAAGATGGATTGCATGGCTGAATATGACAATATTACAGAGCTTATGATGCGTGAAGCTATGGATGCGGTCAATGATGGAATCGTTATTGTTGATAAGACATCACGGATTCTTTATGTAAATATTGCTTATACGAAGATTTTAGCAGTATCAAAGGACAAAGTAATTTATAAACAAGTAAAGACTATTGAACCTGGAGCGTTGATTTTACAGGTTCTTAAAACGGGCGTCCCCATTTATCATCAGCTGGTAGAAGTTCGGACTCGGGGGAAGAAGATTCAAGTAAATATTACTCCGATTATTAAAAAACAAAAATTGATGGGAGCCGTTTCTGTTTTTAATGACATTACTGAATTAACTCGGAGTAAAGAAGAATTAGAAAAGGCCCAGCGGTTGAATCATTCTATATTTAAAGCTGCTGTCTATAGTCCGCAAGCATTGTCTGATAAATTTTCTGATGTTATCGGCCAGAGTCCTAATTTTTTAAAATGCCTTCGCTTAGCTGAGCTGGTGGCACCGACAGATGCTACGGTTCTTATTGAAGGAGAAAGTGGTGCAGGGAAAGAAGTTTTGGTTAATGCTATTTTGAAAATCAGTGGTAAACAATCCCGGCCTTATGTCAACTTGAACTGTTCGGCTATTCCAGAATCGTTAATGGAAAGTGAACTTTTTGGCTATACTGCGGGGTCTTTTACAGGGGCTGTAAAGGGAGGAAAATTAGGGAAGTTTGAACAAGCTGATGGCGGAACTATTTTTTTAGACGAAATTGGCGAAATGCCTTTGTTTATGCAAGCCAAATTATTGCGAGTACTGCAATCTGGTGAAATTCAAAAGATAGGATCAAATACAGTTCAAAAGGTTAATGTAAGGGTTATTGCTGCGACAAATCGAGATTTAAAGCAGATGGTTCGTGAAGGGCGTTTTCGAGATGATTTATATTTTCGCTTGAATACTTTTAAAATAATGATTCCACCTCTACGTGAACGGGGAAATGATATACTTTTACTGGCTAATTTCTTTTTAAAAAAGTATGCCTTAAAATATGGGAAAAAAATCACTTTGTCTACAGAAGTAGAGGAATATTTTTTATCTTTTCCTTGGACGGGTAATGTAAGACAATTGCAAAGTTGTATGGAATATGCTGTTATTGTGTGTAATGAATCTGTTATTCGTTTAGAGCACTTACCCGAAGAATTACAATATGTTGCGACAAGTTCAGAAAATCTGCCTTCTGTTGATATGGAAAAGCGTAAGGCCATAGATTCCTATTCCCTAAAATCAGGTGTTCAACTAATGGAAAAGAAGAAAATCGCACAGGCTATGGAAGACGCTAAAGGTAATAAAACTAAAGCGATGAAGATTTTAGGAATTAGCCGAAGGACTTTTTATAAAAAATGGAAATTATATGGATTTGATAAATCATAGTGTATACTATGTAGACAAGTGGTACGTAGTATACTGTATATTATGTAAACATAAAGCCCGATTTAGGTATACATTTTTGGGGGTATACTTAAATCGGGCTTTCTTTAAATATAACAATAACATAAAACAAAAATGGCGTAGTTATCTTAACGTTTGAATTCATCGAGTTGAATATACTGCTTTTAAATAATTTATGGCATGAAAATTTCATATAAATAGGTGTAACGAGTAAATGTACGGTAAAAAAATACTGTATAGTCTTAAAGAAAAGAGGTAAACCTATTATGAAAACAATCAGAATTGGCGGTGGCCAAGGTTTTTGGGGCGATTTAAGTGATGCACCGATTACTATGGCAAGGGAAGATAATCTTGATTACATCTGCTGCGATTATTTGGCTGAATTGACCTTATCCATTATGAGACGTCAACAGGAAAAAAGGCCCGAAGCTGGGTATGCTCGTGATTTTATTACGGCTCTTAAAGGGATGCTGCCGTATATTGCAGAAAAAGGGACCAAAGTTATTACGAATGCCGGTGGGATGAATGTTAAAGCCTGTGTCGAAAAAGCTAAAGAAGCTATTCGCGAAGGGGGATATCATTTGAAAGTTGGCTATGTACTGGGAGATGATGTGCGTGAAATTATTCCTCAGCTCCGTCAACAGGGTATTACGATGAAACACATGGATACGGGTGAAGATATTGATCGGATTTTACCTAATATGGTGAATGCCAATGTTTATTATGGGGTAGAACCTATTGTCAAATGTTTAGAAGATGGAGCTGATATTATTATTCTTGGTCGTTCAACAGATACGGCTATGTTTGAAGCTCCCCTTATTTATGAATTTGGCTGGAAATATGACGACTGGACTGCAAAAGCTACAGGTATTTTGGCGGGTCATCTTTGCGAATGTGGCGCTCAGGCAACAGGGGGGAACTATGATTATGATTGGGAACATGTTCCAAGCCCAGAAAATTTGGGCTATCCGATTGCCGAAATCAGTGAAAAAGGTAGTTTAATTTTGACAAAAACAAAAAATACTGGCGGGCTTGTTACTCCGCAATCTGTGAAAGAACAGCTTCTTTATGAAATCCATGACCCTTCTAAATATATTACGCCTGATGTAGTTGCTGATTTCAGTAAAATTACGGTAGAAGAAATTGAACGGGATCATGTTGCTGTCCGCGGTGTTACTGGGACGCCTGCCCCTGATACGTTAAAACTTTGTGTTGGTTATCTGGAAGGATATCGGACGATTGCTTATTTGCCGTATTCTTGGCCTAGAGCATTGGATAAGGCTAAGATGGCAGCTGACATTCTTGATAAACGCCTGGCTATGAAAAATGCAAAAATTATTCGCAAGAATATTAGCTATCTTGGTGTTAATGCCCTTCATGGGCCATTGGCTCCTGAAATCGATGCTGATCTCAATGAAGTTGTTTTACGGTATGCTATCATGACTGAATCGAAGCAAGAAGGACTGAAATTAACTCCAGAAGTTGCTGCGGTCAGTAATCTGAATGGTCCGGCACAGGGGTGCTTCTTCGGCGGACGTAGTCGACCGAGTGAAGTTTTTGCACTATGGCCTACTTTGATTCCGAGAGATGCCATTAAACTTACTACATATGTTGAGGAGGTCTAATATCATGAAAGTACAGTTAAAAGATATTGCACATGGTCGTTGTGGAGATAAAAGTGATACATCAAACATTTGTATTTATGCTCGTGAACCGAAATACTATAAAGCGATGGCAGAACAGTTGACGCCAGAACGAGTACGTCGTCATTTTGAAGGCCTTGTTTTTGGCGATGTCACTCGCTATGATGTACCACAATTAGATGGGTTTAATTTTGTTATGCATCACGCCTTGGATGGCGGTGCTACTCGTTCATTGCGTTTAGATACATTGGGGAAATGTATGGAAGCGGCACTTTTACGTATGTATATTGAAATTGATGATGAATAGGAGATGGATGTCATGGCAAAACCGTTACAGGGCATTCGTGTCCTAGACCTAACTCGTGTTTTATCAGGACCATATTGCACTATGTTATTAGCAGATATGGGTGCTGAAGTTATTAAGATAGAATCCCCTAGAGGAGATGACAGTCGTGCCTATCCTCCTTTTGATAAGGGAATTAGCGCTTATTATGCGAATTTAAATCGTAATAAAAAAAGTATAAAACTTGATTTGCATGATGAAAAAGCAAAAGATGTGCTGCGTAAGCTAATAAAGATTTCGGATGTCTTTGTAGAAAATTTTAAACCTGGAACTATTGCGAAAATGGGATTTTCTTATGAGGAAGTCAAAAGATTGAATCCTAATATTGTCTTTGCTTCTATTTCTGGATTTGGACAAACTGGGCCTTATCGACTGCTTCCTGGATATGACGTTATTGCTCAAGCTTTAAGCGGTATGATGAGTGTTACTGGTTGGCCTGATTCGCCGCCAACTCGTACAGGTACTGCTATTGGTGATGTATTAGGTGGCTTGAACTGTTGCATTGGAATCTTAGCAGCATTGCAGGGCCGCAATACGCAGCATCACGGTGAATATGTTGATATCGGCCTTGTCGATTGTTCTGTTAGCGCAATGGAAACCATTACTGAAATTTATATGGTAGAGGGACGTATTCCTAAACGCGCTGGCAACCGTTATGAATTTATTTATCCATACGATTCTTTTGAAGCCTCGGATAAATGGATTGTCATAGGGGTTGGTAATGATGCTATCTGGAAACGTTTTTGCGAAGCTACCGAACATGATGATTGGTTTGCTGATGAACGTTTTAAGTTGAATAAAGATCGGGCAAATCAAAAAGATGAATTGAATGCGATGGTTACTAGTTGGACCAAACAGCATACGGCTAAAGATATCATTACATTGCTTCGAGCTCACGGTGTTCCTTGTGCGCCTATTCATGACGTAGCAGATGTCGTTAATGACGAGCATATTGCCAAAGCACGACAGATGATTTGTGAAATAGATCATCCTGTTGAAGGTAAGATGCGAGTTACTGGGAACCCTGTTAAAATGACTGAAGCCGATCCCTATACCTATGTGAAAGCACCGACATTAGGGAAAGATACGGGAGATGTACTGTCGAATCTCCTTCATTTAAGTCCTGACGATGTTTCGTATTTTACGAAGGCAACTACTGACTGATATTCTGGATTACCATGATTCCCGGGCTCTTTCTTATAAGAGTCCGGTTGAATCAAGATAAGGAGGTTTAAGATGTTAGCAATTGTTGGACTGATTACGATTTTACTCGTCTTAGCATCGATTATGACAAAAAAATTGTCGACGATGTCAGCATTAATTGCAATTCCTATCGTTGCATGTCTTTTTTTAGGGCAAGGTAGTGACCTGGGAAAATATATGCTTGCTGGGATTAAGAATGTAGCTCCGACTGGAGCCATGTTCATTTTTGCAGTTTTATTTTTTACTATTCTAGGTGATGCAGGCGTATTTGAAAAAATTGTTAATAAAATTGTAGGCATTGTGGGTTCAAATCCTGTTAAAGTTTGTATCGGAACCTATGTCATTACTATGTTTGCACATTTAGATGGTTCAGGGGCTGCCACTTTTTTGATTGTTATACCGGCGTTGCTCCCTATTTATGAGAAACTGAAAATGGATCGCCGGATTTTAGCCACTATTGTTGCTTTAGGTGCTGGGACAATGAATATGTTGCCTTGGGGCGGGCCGACTTTACGAGCTGCAACGTCATTGGATATACCCGTTATGGATTTGTTTAATCCTATGATTGTACCGCAGATTGCAGGGATGGCATGTGGGATTGCAATTGCAGCCTTTTTTGGAATGAAGGAAAAACGCCGATTAGGAACTGAATTAGCCAGCATCAGCGTAGCGCCAGCTGTATTATCAGAAGAGGAGCAAGTGTTACGCAGACCAAAACTTTTTTGGTTCAATCTCATTCTAATCATTGTGACTGTTGCACTTATGGTTGAAGGCACCTTGCCTCCTGTAGGTTGTTTTATGGCTGCCTTGGTCGTCATGCTTATTGTTAATTACCCTGATGTAAAATTACAAGGAAAATTGATTGATGCTCATGCGAAAGAAGCCTTAATGATGGCCAGTGTCTTATTTGCAGCAGGGATTTTTACAGGAATCATGAAAGGTTCAGGGATGATTAGTGCGATGGCAAATGGCTTGGTAGAAATCATGCCAGAATCTTTAGCTCCCCATTTTGCTGTTATTATTGGGGTCATTTCAATGCCGGCTAGTCTTTTGTTTGACCCAGATAGTTTTTATTTTGCTGTTTTGCCAGTTTTGGCACAAGCTGCAGATGCCGTTGGCTTGGCTGGAGTAGACTTAGGCCGGGCGGCTATTGCTGGGGAAATGACATTAGGGTTCCCTATTTCCCCACTTACACCGGCAACGTTCTTATTGATTGGGCTCACAGGAATTGATTTAGGCGAACATCAAAAACATACCTTTTTGTGGGCATGGCTTGTATCGCTGGTCATTCTCTTTACGGCGATTATTGTCGGAACCATTCCTTTATAAGCGTACTAAAAATGATAAATATTGAGGACCATAAAAAGTCCGACATGGTAGTTTTTATATCATGTTGGACTTTTTTATAAAATAGAACCTTATTAAAGGAACGTTACTTCTGAGTACAGACGATGATGAAGATAAAAAATATATTTTTTAATGGAAATAGTTATTATAATATATGTACAATGTAATAATATTTGTATATAATTGAGATAAATAACAAGTGAGAAAGAAGGCTGGCTATGATGAATCTGAAGAGAGGGATAGTGGCAGGACTTACTTTTTTGTGCCTGACTTTGGGAGCTGGAAGTGCGTTTGCTGAAGATGTTTGGGCTTATACGTATCACGACGGGACGCAGGCCTATGTTGACACGAATTCTATGTATCGTTTACTTGGGGGAAAAATCCACGTGAAAGTCAAAAAGGTTAAATGGGACCGGGTTATTTCAATAGAAGAATTCCTGTTCAATCATGATGAAGGTTCTTGGTGGTACGGCTATCGATTTGACAATGGCCCTTACAAAGGTGGCGGAAATGTAACTAACAGTGAATCGGTATGGAATATTTTCAATGTCGTTCAGCAGTATTTATGATTCAGAATGGATTTGCAAGGGTTTCTGCTATCATGCGAGGCTCCTTTTGCTTTAATGTTTGAGACGATGGCTTTTAAATTTAAAAGCAGCCGCTAACCCCTAACCCCTAGCCACTAACAACTCAAAAAGGGGCTGTCGCACGAAGGTTTTTGCCATCATGCGAGGCCCCTTCAACTTAAAAGTTTTTCGTTCGTAGTTCATCGTTCATCGCGATGGATTGATATTTTTAATCCCATACGACAAACGATGAACGACCTACGATCAACGTAAAAAGAGGCTGTCTTAATGCGACAGCCTCTTTTTTCATGCCCAGACGAATCCGGTCATAGCCATGGACCCTAAGGTACAGGTATTATTGAATGGCGTAGCTTTATCCGTTCCGGCGGCGCCCAGGCAATAGAGCAGGGGCAGGTAGTGTTCCGGTGTCGGTACGGCGTAGGCTGCGTGTTCGTGATTTTCGTAATGGATGACGTCGTCGATGTTGCCGGCTACGACGTTATCGACGATGTCCTGGTTAAATTGTTTGGCCGCTTCAGAGCCACTGCGTTTATTCCATTCGACGCGGCGCAGGTTGTGGACGATGTTGCCGCTGGCCCAGATGAGGTAGCCTTTTTCGCGGAGCGGGGCGAGTTTCTGACCGAGTTCAAAGCATTGGTCCGGCGTAAATGTGCTGTTTACAGAAAGCTGGACGACGGGAATGGGCGCGTTGGGGAACATGTGGACCATAACACTCCATGTTCCGTGGTCGATACCCCATGAATCGTCGATAGAAACGTCATTCCCCAAAAGCTGACAGACATCCTGGGTCAGCGCCGAACAGCCTTTGGCCGGGTATTGGAGCTGGTAGAGCTCTTCCGGGAAGCCGTACATGTCATAGATTTGTCGTGGCTTTTCGGCACTTTGGATATACGTGCCTGGAACATACCAATGGGCCGAGATGGCCAGGATGGCTTTGGGTCTGTCCTCACTGGTTAGAACGTCTGCGCCGACGCGCTGCATTTCGCGCGTCAAGTCGTTTTCATCGATAGCCAGCATCGGACTGCCATGACCGGTGAAGATAACAGGCGTTTTTTTCATTATGATGAAATCCCCCTTTGCATAGAAAACATAAAGATAAAACCATCTTAAGTATATCATGAAGTTACTTTACGTCAACAAACGGCTATTTTTCACATATTTAATAATCACGGGGGAGTTGCAAAAATTTACGAATATTATAGTGCTGTATTCCATCCTGGCTAAAGTCGAGTTCGTCCATAGAAACGACGTATTTGGGATAATTGTCTTTTATGTCTTTGTATACACGGAATTCGCGTTCGATAGTTTCTGGTGAAGCGAGTAAATATGTGACCTGGACATAACATTTTTGATTTCCTTTTTCGGCAATGAAATCGACTTCAAAATTTCCTGTTTTGCCAATCGTTACCGTATAGCCGCGGCGCAATAATTCCAAGCAGACAATGTTTTCTAATATTGGGTCGATATCGCGGGCATTGTAGCCATATACGGCTTCTTGCAGGCCATGGTCAACGACATAGTACTTTTCGTTGATGGAAAGCAGTTTCTTCCCTAATAAATCTTGGCGGGGGATTTTATAGAATAAATAAGCTGTTGTACAAGCATTCAAGTAATTCAATACGGTATCGTTGGAAACTTTTCGATGTTCACTTTTCAAGTATTTTGTAATGTTAGAAGCACTGAAAACGTGGCCGATACTGCTGAGGGCATATCCGATGATGCGCTCTAATAAATCGACGTCGCGCAGATTATTCCGTTGGACGATATCCTTCAAAATTACGGAATTGTACATATCCTGCAAATACTGACGAGATGGGCCTTCTTGGAAATGAAGATTCATTAAGAAAGGCATCCCACCGAAGAGCAGGTATTTTTGGAAGGCTTGCGGGGTATCGTCTAATTGATTTGCTAATATAAATTCTTGATAAGAAAAAGGATAAATGACGAATTGAACATAGCGGCCGGCTAAATAGGTGGAAAGTTCCCCAGAAAGCAGCTTGGCATTTGAACCGGTGAGATAAATATCGACATCGAAAGCGATACGCAGGGAATTGATGACCCGTTCCCAATTCGTCACTTCTTGTATTTCATCTAAAAAAATGTATATTTTTCCTTTTATAGCAGCTGCTTTGTCTGCAATCCATTGATAGAGTGCCATGGGTTGGCACAAGGGGAGATTGGCTAAATCTTCAAAATTTAGGCTTATCATTTGATCAGGACGGACTTGTTGAGATAATAGTTCTTCCTGGATTAATTGCAGCATGACTGATTTTCCGCTGCGGCGTATTCCTGTCAATACCTTTATGAGATTCGTGTTAATGAACGGTCTGATTTGTTTCATGTAATATTCGCGCTGAATCATGGTATCCCGTCCTTTCTGAAAAACTATTTATACTATTATACCAGTATTTTTTGCAATTTTCTATAATTCATACTATTATACTAGTATAAATTATGAAAAACGGTAAATTCAACTAGTATAATAGTTGAATTTTTCGTTTACTTGTGAGGATACGCTTCTTTTGCTATAATAAACGGGTAACGTACAGGTTACGGACTTGATTTTTTAGAGATAACGACTGTGCGTCCTTTTGGGCGCCTTGGTTATCTCTTTTTTTGTTGGGAGGAATTATCGTGGAAGTTCGTCATTATCATTGGAAAGATGGAAAGTCCCTGACCGTTGGGGAACGGACGCTGGTCATGGGCGTCCTCAATTATACGCCTGATTCTTTTTCGGATGGCGGAAAGTGGAACAACGCAGATGTGGCTTTGAAGCACATGGAAGAGATGGTAGCCGATGGGGCGGATATCATCGATATCGGGGCCGAATCGTCGCGGCCGGGCTTTACGCCCATTTCGGCAGCGGAAGAGATTGCCCGGCTGGAAACGATTTTGCCACGCCTCGTCGAAGCTTGCCCGGTTCCCATTTCCGTCGATACGTATAAAGCCGAAACGGCAGATTATGCCATGCGTACTGGGGCTCATATCATGAATGATATCTGGGGCCTCCAATATGCGCCGGAACCGGGGCAGATGGCGGCTGTAGCTGCCAAATACGGCGTGCCTGTCGTCGTCATGCACAACCAGGACGGCACGGAATACGACGATATCATAGAAGATATGAAGCGTTTCTTTATCCGCTCGGCCATCATTGCTGATCAGGCCGGCATGAGCCAGGATCAGATCATCACCGACCCGGGCATCGGCTTTGGCAAGACCTTTGACCAGAATGTCTACGTCATGAAGCACCTGCGGGAACTGACGGCCCTGCCGTATCCCATGCTCTTGGGGACGAGCCGCAAAGGCTTCATTGGCAAGATTCTCGATTTGCCAGTTACGGAACGGATGGAAGGGACGGGAACGACCTGTGTTGCTGGTATCCTGGCGGGATGCACGATTGTCCGCGTCCATGACGTCAAACCTATCGCCCGCATGTGTAAGATGGCCGACGCCCTGCGCCCGGAAAAGTAGTTAGGTAAAACCTTTTACCGCATAAATATGACGAAACTTCCTTGACCACCGTGGCCTGTCGGCGGTATAATGGCTCAAATATATGTGTAGGGTTATAGGAGGTTTCTATATGGAAAATAAAAGTCTGCGCGGCCTCGTCGTATGCCGCAATTTTTTACAGGATCCGGTCATCAAAGCACTGCTGACCGTCCAGGAACAGGGCGATAATCCCTTTGGCAAGCATGAAGCGGCTGCCGTCCTCTTGGAACGGGCGGAACAGCTGGGCCTCAGCGGCAATATCCTGCGCCAGTATTTCCTCTATCTCCTAGGGGAAGGCAATACGGTGGCAGCTGAAGCCATTGAACGGTCTGGCAAGGCCGGTACGGGCATGACCAAGGCCCTGCTCTTGGATATGACCCTGCTCTGGCCCTATCTGCAACAGGCGGCTTCGGACTTCCTCGATGTTGATTTCCTCGACAACTACGAACCGGCTGTGCCTAAGGTCTATGGGTACGTACAGACCTTGGAAACGGCCCTTATGGCAGCATCGACGCCGGAAGAAGCGACCAAGACTTTGCTGCATCATTATGCAGTATATGGCCGGGGTAAACTGGCACAGTTCATGGCTTTCCGCATCGGCGAACACGGAGACCTCGTAGGTATCGAGAATTTTCCGCATCTCGCCTGGGACGACCTCATCGGCTATGCGGCCCAGAAAGAAAAGCTCCTGGCCAATACGACGGCTTTTCTGGCTGACCGGGCTGCCAATAACGTTTTGCTGACGGGCTCCCGTGGGACAGGCAAGTCGACGGCGGTCAAAGCCCTGGTCTGCCGTTATCATGAACAGGGCCTGCGCCTCATCCAAGTCCAGCGCGGCCAGCTGCACAACCTGCAGCAGCTTATGGAAAAACTCGGCGACATCGGCAGCAAGAAGTTCATCCTCTTTTTGGATGATTTGTCTTTTGACGAAAATGAAAAAGAGTATAAATATCTCAAGTCGGCCATCGATGGCGGCGTCACGCCACAGCCGAAAAATGTGCTTATTTATGCAACTTCGAACCGCCGCCATCTCTTGAAGGAAACGTGGCGCGACCGCAACGACGAACTGGACGAAGTCTATCGCGACGACAGCACGAATGAATCGATTTCCCTGTCGGACCGCTTTGGCCTTATCCTCCATTACTCGGCACCGACACAGGATGAATACTTGCAGATCATCGCCCATGAGTTGAAGAAAGCCGGCATCACCCTGGATCCGGAAGAGCTGCGCGTCGAAGGCGTCCGCTGGGAAATGGAACATTCCGGCCGTAATGGCCGCATTGCCCAGCAGTTTGTGAAATGGTATCTTGGCAATCGCAAGGCTTAAGAATCTTAGGCAAATAAACGTTTAACCGAACTTTTTTCGGAAAATTTCCAAAAAAGCATTGACAAATGGCACGGCATTTTGTAGAATGTGTTCAAGCTTTTCAAACGGGCCGCAACGATAACGGCTCGCAAAAGCATATAGTGAAATCTGATGACGGGAAAGAGTAGTTCGTCCGGACATTCCCAGAGAACCGGCGGCTGGTGTGAGCCGGTAATGAATGGCGAGTGAAAATCATCCCCGAAGAGAAGTGCTGAAGCAAGATTAAGCACTGACGATTTTTCCACGTTATAGGAAACGCGTATGTTGGTACGTTGTAGAGAGCCTGGTTGCAGTAATGCACCGGGAATCAGGGTGGTATCGCGGAATAGTACTCCGTCCCTCAGTGAGGGGCGGAGTTTTTTTGTTGGCCTCTTTCGACGAATCTCTAAATCCCAACGAGAATAAATTATTTTATACTCAAGGAGAGATGTTATTATGGCAAAAGTATTTTATGATCAGGACGTAAATTGGGACGTAATGAAAGGCAAAAAAGTTGCTGTTATCGGTTATGGCAGTCAGGGTCATGCTCATGCATTGAACCTTAAAGATAGCGGTGTCGACGTTGTCGTTGGTTTGTACAAAGGCAGCAAATCGGTAGAAAAAGCTAAAGCAGCCGGCCTTGAAGTCAAGACCGTTGCTGAAGCTGTTAAAGATGCAGACGTCACGATGGTCCTCATCCCGGACGAAAAACAGGCTGACGTCTATGCAACAGAAATCGCTCCGAACTTGAAATCCGGCAGTGCCCTTGCATTTGCACACGGCTTCAATGTTCATTTCAAACAGATCGTTCCGCCGGCTGATGTCGACGTATTCATGGTCGCTCCGAAAGGACCGGGTCATCTCGTACGCCGTACTTTCGTAGAAGGCGGCGGCGTTCCTGACGTATTCGCTGTCGAACAGGATGCTTCCGGCAAATGCTTCGACCTCGCTTTGGCTTATGCCCGCGGCATCGGCGGTACCCGCGCCGGCGTCATCCAGACGACTTTCCAGGAAGAAACGGAAACGGACCTCTTCGGTGAACAGGCTGTCCTCTGCGGCGGTATCTGCCAGCTCATCACCAACGGTTTTGAAACCCTTTGCGAAGCTGGTTATCAGCCGGAAATCGCTTATTTTGAAACCTTCCATGAAATGAAATTGATCGTCGACCTCATGTATGAAGGCGGCATGGCTAAAATGCGTAAATCCATCAGCGACACGGCTGAATATGGCGATTACACGGCTGGCCCGCGTGTCGTAACCCAGGAATCCAAGAAAGCCATGAAAGAAGTTCTCCATGACATCCAGTCCGGCGCTTTCGCCAAAGATTGGCTCCTGGAAAACAAAGCCGGCGGCCGCGCACACTTCCTCGCTATGCGCCGTCAGCATGCTGAACATCCGCTCGAACAGGTCGGCGAAAAACTCCGTGCTATGATGCCGTGGCTCCACAACAACGACCAGAACGACTAATTAAAATCCGTTCATCGCAGGCCGTTCATCGTTCGTCGAAAGAAAAATGATGAATGACCTTCCTCGATGAACGAACTACTAGCAACGATGAACGATATTAGATGAGGTGAATGAGATGAAAATGACCGGAGCACAAGCAGTGATCGAATGCTTGAAACGTGAACAGGTACAAGTCGTCTTCGGCTATCCCGGCGGGGCTGTCCTGACGTTATATGATGAATTATATAAAGCCCAATTTCCCCATATCCTGACAGGCCACGAACAGGGAGCTGTCCACGCCGCTGACGGCTATGCCCGCGCCACGGGCAAGCCCGGTGTCTGCTTTGCCACGTCCGGCCCTGGCGTTTGCAATATGGTTACGGGTATTGCGACGGCCAATATGGATTCCATCCCCCTCGTCGTCATCAGCGGACAGGTAGCGACGCCCCTCATCGGACGCGATTCCTTCCAGGAAGCTGATATTTCCGGTATTACCACACCGATTACGAAACACAACTATTTAGTGAAGAACGTCAAGGAATTGCCCCGGGTCTTGAAAGAAGCCTTTTACATCGCAACCACAGGCCGGCCCGGGCCGGTCCTTGTCGATATTGCCAAGGATGTATTCGATACACCTTTTGAATTTGAATATCCCGAAGAAGTTCATCTGCGCGGCTATCAAGGCCATCATGTAGGCAATGAAGCCGATGTCGACCGCGCTGTCGAAGCCATTGAAAAGGCCAAGCGACCGGTCATCCTCACCGGTGGCGGCGTCGTCCTTTCCAACATGTCGGACCGGTTGAAGCACATCGTCCAGCAGATGCACGTCCCTGTCGTGACGACTCTCATGGGCAAAGGATGCGTTCCTGATACCTATGATGCCCATTTGGGTATGGTCGGCATGCACGGCTCGTACGCTGCGAATATGGCTGTGACCAAGTGCGACCTCTTGGTGGCTATCGGTGCCCGTTTCGATGACCGCGTCACTGGCGACGTCGAAAATTTCGCGCCGAATGCGCAGATTGTTCACTTCGATATCGATAAAGTAGAAATCAACAAAATCGTTCATGCAGACATTAGTGTCAATGGCGACCTCCGCTGGTCCCTGCCGCTGCTCGACGAAAAGCTGGCAGCGCACGAAACACATTTGGCTGACCGCTATGGCGAATGGCGGACTTTCGTCCTCGATATGAAGGCCGCCCATCCCTTTGCCACGCGGGACCTTCCCGATGCCGTTTCGCCGCAGAAGCTCTTTGAAGAAGTCCAGAAATGGACCGATGATGATACTATCGTCGTCACCGACGTCGGCCAGCACCAGATGTGGGCGGCACAGTTCTTCGATTTGAATAAGCCCCGCCGCTTCGTCACTTCTGGCGGTTTGGGTACCATGGGTTATGGCCTGCCGGCTGCCCTCGGTGCCAAGCTGGGCTGTCCGAAATCGAAAGTCGTCTTGTTCACTGGTGACGGCAGTATCATGATGAACTGCCAGGAATTCGCTACTCTTCATAAATACGGCGTCGATGTCAAGACCATCGTCCTTCACAACAATGTCCTGGGCATGGTCAATCAGTGGCAGCGCATGTTCTACAACGGCCACTGTGCCGAATCGGTCATCAATGATAATCCCGATTTGACAGCCGTATCCGCGTCCATGGGCGTCCCCGGAACGGCCGTCCACAAGCCGGAAGACCTGGCTAAGGCCGTAGAAGCTCTGTTCAAGACGGAAGGGCCGGCACTGCTCGACGTCTTCATCCCGGCTGATGAAAATGTCTATCCCATGGTCCCTGGCGGCAAGCGCCTGGACCAGATGGTATTGGGAGGTGAAGGGAAATGATGAGACAACATCTCGCCATTCTCTGCGACAATAAACCGGGCGTCCTGACGCATGTCGCCGGTCTGATCAGCCGCAGAGCCATTAATATTGAATGTATCAATGCCGGCTATACGGAAGAAGCCGATGTAACGCGTATCAACATTGTCGTTTCCGTCGAAAACCGCTGGGAACTCGACCAGGCGGTCAACCAGCTGGCCAAGCTCATCGACGTCATCAAAGTCGTCAACCTCGATGATGCGCCGTTCATCAGCTATGAACTGGCCATGATCAAAGTCCAGAGTCCGACGCCGCAGACCCGTGAAGAACTGACCAATATCGCCCAGCTCTTCAACGCCAAGATCGTCGACGTCCAGCGCCGTTCCCTGGTCCTGCGCCTGACCGGCCGGGAAGACCATATCGAGGCACTTTTAGAAATGTTGAAAGATTATGATATTATTGAAATTGCCCGGACTGGGCAGATTTCCCTGTCCCGCGGCGAAGCAGCCGTCAAGGATATGTAAAGAAAGGATGAATACCATGCGCAGTGATGTTGTTAAAAAGGGCGTTACCCGAACCGCCCATCGTACGTTGTTCCACGCTATGGGCTATAGCGATGAAGATTTGCAGAAGCCGTTGATCGGTATCTGTAATGCCTTCAATGAAATCATTCCCGGCCATATCCATTTGCGCGATATTGCCGAAGCTGTCAAGCTTGGCGTAGCCGCTGCCGGCGGTACACCGATTGAATTCCCGTCCATCGGCGTCTGCGACGGCATTGCCATGGGCCATCGCGGCATGAGCTTTTCCCTGTCCAGCCGTGAATTGATCTGCGATTCCATCGAAGCCGTTGCGACAGCACATGCTTTCGATGGGCTGGTCCTCATCCCGAACTGTGATAAAATCGTACCGGCCATGCTCATGGCCGCCGGCCGCCTCAATATCCCGACGGTCGTCGTCAGCGGCGGCCCGATGCTCGCCGGCCGTCATAACGGCAAGAATATCAGTGTCAGCACCATGTTTGAAGCAGCTGGCAAAGTGGAATCGGGTCAGATGACACCGGAAGAAATGCACCAGATGGAATTCCAGGCCTGCCCGGGCTGCGGGTCCTGTTCCGGCTTGTTCACGGCCAACACCATGAACTGCATGACCGAAGTCCTCGGCATGGGCCTGCCTGGCAACGGCACGATTCCGGCTGCCTATACGGGTATGCGCCGCATGCTGGCTAAGAAAGCTGGTCAGGTTGTCATGGATTTGGTCCGCAAGGATATTAAACCGCGCGACATCATGACTTTGGAAGCCTTTGAAAATGCCATTGCTGTCGACATGGCTATCGGCGGTTCTACGAATACGGCCCTCCATTTGCCGGCCATTGCCCACGAAGCTGGCGTCGACCTCTCTCTCGACGAATTCGATAAAATCAGCCGTAAAGCTGCTTATATCTGCAAGATGAGCCCCGGTGGCACCTACCACATGCAGGACCTCGATGAAGCCGGCGGTATCTGTGCCGTCATGAAAGAAGTTTCTAAATTAGGCCTCATCCATACGGATGCCAAGACAATCACCGGCACTGTTGGCGACCGCATCAAAGATGCCAAGATCCTCAACCACGATGTCATCCACTCCGTAGAAAATGCTTATATGCATAAAGGTGGCATTGCCGTCCTCAAAGGCAATCTGGCTCCGCTTGGTTCGGTCATCAAAGAAAGTGCTGTCGAACCGGACCTCTTGGTCTATAAAGGCACGGCTAAATGCTATGATTCGGAAGAAGCTGCTATTGCCGCTATCATCGGCGGTGAAATCAAAGAAGGCCACGTCGTCGTCATCCGCTACGAAGGACCGAAAGGCGGTCCGGGCATGCGTGAAATGCTCAACCCGACAGCCGTCATCACCGGCATGGGCCTGAAAGTCGCCCTCCTGACCGACGGCCGCTTCAGCGGTGCCAGCCGCGGCGCCTGCATCGGCCATATCTCGCCGGAAGCCATGGAAGGCGGTCCGTTGGCCCTGGTACACGACGGGGACACCATTTCCATCGACATCCCGAACCGTAAGCTGGAACTGGAAGTCAGCGATGAAGAACTGGCTAAACGCAGAGCGGCTTGGAAACAGCCGGAACCGAAAGTCAAGACTGGCTACTTGTCCCGCTATGCTAAACTCGTTACGTCCGCCAATACGGGCGCTGTCATGAAATAAACCGTCTTTGATGTCACCTCTTGCCCCGGCAGGGCTTCTTCGGAGCTTCGGAGAATTCCTTTTTGGGGCAGGAGGTTTCTTTTTCTGGAATTATAAACATATTGTGTTAAAAGAGGGATTCATTATGAAAAAAGTCTGCACCCTTATCGGCAAATATTTCGGCGTCATCGCCGTCATCTTCCTCATCATCGGCATGACTCTGCCAACGAGCTTTTCCTGGGTCCTCGGTAAAGTAGGCGGCATTTCCGTTTTGTCCGTTCTCCTCGGCGTTATCATGTTTGGCATGGGCATGACCATGAGTGTCCACGATTTTGCTTTAGTCCTCAAGCGGCCGAAAGATGTCTTTTTCGGCGCTTGTGCCCAGTATTTCGTCATGCCGTTCCTGGCCTATGTCCTTTCGACATTGTTCCATCTCGACCCGGCCCTGACGGTCGGCGTCGTCCTCGTCGGGACCTGCCCCGGGGGTACGTCTTCAAATGTCATCACGTTCATGAGTAAAGGCGACGTTCCCCTGTCGGTTACGATGACCAGTGTATCGACGCTCATTTCGCCAATCATGACGCCGCTTTTGACGTATCTCATCATCGGTCAGCGTATCTCTTTTGACCCCGTAGGTATGTTCTTATCCATCTTGCAGATCGTCATCGTCCCCATCGCCTTGGGCCTCATCGTCAAGAGCTTCCTGCCGAAGTTGGCAGATACGGCAACGGATTATCTTCCGGCTGTTTCGGCACTGGCTATTTCTTTCCTCATCGCCGGTATCATCGGTGCCAGCCGTGATGCCATCCTCAATAGTTCGGGCATCATCCTGCTGGTCGTCATCCTGCACAACTGCCTGGGATATGCCCTGGGCTTCTTCATCGGCCATCTCTGCGGCATGAGCTGGAAGAAAATGGTCGCCCTGTCCATCGAAGTCGGCATGCAGAATTCCGGCCTGGCTACGGGCCTGGCAAAAGCTCATTTTGCCTCCCTGCCGATGGCTGGCGTTCCCGGTGCTGTCTTCAGCGCATGGCATAACATCTCCGGTGCCGTCTTGGCATACCTCTACGTCAACTACCTGAATAAACGCTTCGACTCCAACTACGAAGCCGACCAGAAAGCCGCTGCCGTATCTCCCACAACAGCTCATTAAATTCGATTCTATCCACTAACCACTTAAAAGGGGCTGTCGCACGAAGGTTTTTGCCATCATGCGAGGCCCCTTCAACTTAAAAGTTTTTCGTT
>NZ_JBHYRR010000021.1:0-55102 GCF_047974155.1 Megasphaera jansseni
AGAACGACCATAAAGCTATGATATTTTTGCATACATAAAAAGAGCCTGTGCACGATTACGTGCGACAGGCCCTTTTTCTTGTAGGGGCGCCCACGTGGGGCGCCCGCTCTGGGATATGTACGATTTCCCGACTAGCCGCGAACCACTACCGATGCAGTCCGTAGCGGATGATGAGGCGGCTGATTTCCAGGAGGGCGATCATCGGCAGGGCCAGGAGACACTGGGACAGGATGTCCGTCGTCGGCGTGATGACGGCAGCTGCGATGAAGGCCAGGAGAATGATATATTTCCGCTTTTTCGCCAGCATGGCAGAGGTGATGAAATCCAATTTGGCCAGGACGATGAGGACCAGGGGCAGATTGAACAGGGCCCCGAAGGGCAGGACCAGCATGAAGACGAAATTCAGATAGCTTTCCATAGACAGCATGGGCTGGACGAAGTCCGACGAAAAGGTGAGGAAGAACCGGAGCCCCTGGGGCAGGACGATGAACCAGGAAAAGGCGATGCCCGTCAGGAACAGGACTAGTGACGATGGAACCAGCACCATGAGGGTCGTTTTTTCGCGGGCTGTGAAAGCCGGAACCAGGAAGGCCCAGAATTCGTAAAAAAGGACCGGTGCTGTCAGGATAGCACCGGCTGTCAGCATGACCTTGAAATAGATGAAAAAGGCTTCGGCCGGTTTCATGAAGTAGAGTTTGCCAGCCGGCGCCGTCAAAAAAGCCATGATTTCGTCGAGCCATATGTTGCTGACGACCATGCCGATGGCCAGCATAGCCAGGGAGATGAGCAGGCGCCGGCGCAGTTCCGACAGATGCCCGGACAGGGGCATGACGGCTTCTTTACTTTCCATGATTTTCTGCCGGTTTTACGACTTCGGCTGCTGCTTCCTGGATTTCGGCTTTGGCTTCTGCCGGTTCGTGGACGGCCTCTTTGAATTCGCGCAGGCTCTTGCCCAAGGCCTTGCCGACGCCAGGCAGCTTGCCCGGACCGAAGACGACCAGGCCGATGACTAAGATAAGGACTAATTCGGGAACACCTAAACCAAACATGTGAAAGACCTCCTTGCTTTTTTTACCAGTATAGAAAGGCTGTGTCCGCTTTTTGTAAAGAAAGATGCTATTTTCTGTAAAATCATCATTTTTTTGCATGTTTTTCCTTTCTTTTGCTAAAAACATACTATTCCTATACAAAAACAGCCTATACTGAGCCTAGTTTTGATTCGAGGAGGGATTTTCATGGAAAATCATGCATTTTCGCGACGTACATTCTTAAAGATGGCTGCCGGTACGGCCGTAGGCGCGGCTTTGTTTTCGATGCCAGCCTTGTCATTGGCTAAAGGGGAAGGGAAGACTTTATCGAAACAGGACTTGACGCCTGTTCCGTACGGCCAGATTCCGTCCGATGCCCAGGCCTGTGCCAAGGCATCGAAACTGATTTCCCGGAATTATACGTATATTTTAGATCAGGCCCGCCAGCTCCAGGACGGCTGGCTGCGGGATACAGTCTGCACTATGATCCAGCATCCGACGCCGACGTTCATGCAGGCATATACGTCGGCTGCATCGATTTCTTTATTATACGCAAAACTGTCCGCTGCCGGTCTCATCGATACGTCCAAGATCGACAAGGACCATCTCCTGCCGCCGTACACCGGCAAGGTCCAGCCCTTCCTGACGGCACCGGGCAGCGGCTACGGCAGCCATCATCCTTATCCCGGCGGCCTGGCTACGCACGTCAGCGCCAATGTCCACATCACGCAGGGCATTATCCATACGTATGAAGATGTCTTCTGCTATGACGTCCACACGGATATCGCCCTGGCTGGTCAGCTGCTCCACGATATCATGAAACCCTTCGTCTTCCAGTGGCAGCCTGACGGCTCGTCCTTGAAGGAATATACCATCGCCGGGCAGGGGGCACACCATGTCCTGTCCATTGCCGAATCGATGTGCCGCAGCCTGCCAGCTGAAGAAGTCGTCGCTCAGGCCTGTGCCCACGGGGCGCCGAACGATGCCAAAGGGGAGGCAGACGTCGTGGCCTGGCTGAAAGCGGCGGCCATCATCGCCCAGAAGGACCCCGTCGCCTATGGCGTCCTCAACAAGATGGGCAACGGCCTGCCGTCGCCGCATCACCAGGAAGGTTATATCGTCCACCTCGGCGACCATGACTGGGTCCTCAGCTCGCCGGCCGGCCAGAAGACGTCGGCCCTGCTCAAGAAAATCGCCGTCCAGCAGTACGGCATGAGCGACAGCGACAGCCAGGGAGCTAAGTTCAACTACTTCAAGAACTATGCAGAATCCCAGTTATCCTGCCTGTACCTCAACATGCTCCAGGCCGAACCGGATGGGGAACGATTGGCGGCTCAGGCCGTGGCCAAGGTCATCGTAAAATAAATCGTTTAACTTTTTATAATAGCTGATATTGACAGAAAGCACTTAAAACTTTACAATGAAACAATAAAGATTTACAGGGACAAATTAAAATTGTAAAGGATGTGTTATCTGCTCATGTTAAAAAATGGTGCACAAGTTGGATTGCTGTTATTCGGCATGTTTTTCGGGGCGGGGAACCTTATTTTCCCGCCCTCTTTAGGTTTTCAGGCCGGTTCGTCGTTCACGCCGGCCGTCCTGGGGTTCCTCCTGTCCGGCATCGGTATGCCTGTCATTGCCGTCATCATGGGGACTTTTAATCCCGGCGGCTTCCGGGCAGAAATGAACCATAAGATTTCGCCGCTCTTTTCGCTGGTCATCCTGACGCTCATGTATTTGGCCATCGGGCCCCTCATGGCCATCCCCAGGACGGCGGCGACGTCCTTTTCCATCGGCATCCTGCCGATTACCGGTGACGGCATGCTGCCGCTGGCCATCTTCACGACACTTTATTTCGTCTGCGCCTGGTGGCTGTCGATTACGCCGTCGAAATTGTTGGACCGCGTCGGCAAGGTGTTGACGCCTGTTTTTGCTATCATGATCGTCCTGCTCATCATCGTCGGCATGATTGCTTATACGACGTCGTCTACGGCAGCGCCTATGGGAAAATATGCCGCTTCGGCCTTCGGCAATGGCTTCGTCGAAGGCTATAACACCGTCGATACGCTGGCTTCCTTTGCCTTCTGTATCATCGCCCTGGGAGCAATGAAGCGCATCCACTTCGCATCGGAACGGGAACATGTCGCCAGCGTCTGGATGGCCGGCGCAGCGGTAGCCGTCCTCATGGGCGCCCTGTATCTGGGGCTGGCCCTGCTGGGGAACCATTTTCCCATTCCCCAGTCGGTCTATGAAGATGCCAGCATCAACCTCGGCGCCTATGTCCTGGCCCAGACTTCGTTCCAGATTTTCGGTACCGTCGGCATGGCCTTCCTGGCCATCATGGTCACGCTGACCTGCTTCACGACGACAGTCGGCCTCATCGCCGCCGTTTCGACGTTCTTTGCCGAAGAATTTCCGGTCCTGTCGTATAAGAAATACGTCACTTTGATCAGTCTGGTCAGCCTGTTCCTGGCCAATCTCGGCCTGAACCAGATCATCCAGGTCACGCTGCCGCTTCTGCTGTTCGTCTATCCCATTGCCATCGCCGTCGTCATCCTGACCATCGTCAATAAATTCGTCGGCCTGTCGCAGCTGGGGATGCGCTGTACTGTGGCCGCCGCCGGGATGGTATCGGCCGTCGATATCGGCGCCCAGTTCTTCCACCTCGGCTGGGCCGATGCCCTCATCCAGGGCCTGCCCCTGGGGGACAGCGGCCTGGGCTGGCTCGTCCCGGTCGCTATCTGCTTGGTCCTGTCCCTGGTCCTGCCGGGGAAAATCAGCGGCGAAAGTGCATTAGAAGAAAGTTTGTCATAAATTTACATTCCCTGAAGGGCCTGTCATTGTAGGACAGGCCTTTTTTGTGTATAATTAAAGCATAATGATACTAAGTATCAATTATAATAAAAATGAATCGAAGAAAGGAAAGTTATTATGGAAAATGCTATCATTGGGATCCTGATCCCCTTTGCCGGTACGTCCCTGGGAGCGGCCTGCGTCTATGCCATGAAGAAAGAATTGGACCGTCAAGTCCAGCGGGGGCTGACGGGCTTCGCATCGGGCGTCATGATTGCCGCCTCCATTTGGAGCCTCTTGATTCCGGCCATGGAGGAATCGGCCCAGTTGGGGAAATTCGCTTTCGTCCCGGCGTTTATCGGTTTCTGGCTGGGAATCTTCCTGCTCCTGGCCCTGGACCGGCTGGTGCCGCATCTGCACATGTACAGTGAAAAAGCCGAAGGGCCGCACAGCCACTTACAGCGGACGACGATGCTCGTCCTGGCCGTGACGCTGCACAACATCCCGGAAGGCATGGCCGTCGGCGTCGTCTATGCCGGGTTTTTAGCCGGGCAGACGGGCATCAGCGCAGCCGGCGCCATGGCCTTGTCCCTGGGCATCGCCCTGCAGAACCTGCCTGAAGGGGCCATCATCTCCATGCCGCTCAAGGCTGCCGGCGTCGGTAAGCACAAGGCCTTTATCGGCGGCGTCCTGTCGGGCATCGTCGAACCAATCGGGGCCGGCCTGACCATTGCCCTGACGGCCCTCATCGTGCCCGTCCTGCCTTATCTCCTCAGTCTGGCTGCCGGGGCCATGTGCTACGTAGTCGTTGAAGAACTCATCCCGGAAATGTCTGCCGGGGAACACTCCGATGTCGGCGTCCTGTCCTTTGCCCTGGGATTCACCCTGATGATGGCCATGGACGTAGCCTTGTCGTGATTCCCTTTTAATAGTATCTAAAAGTATACTATATGACTTTAAAGTGCATACTTGCTAAAAGATATTAAAGTGGCTATACTGTAATCATCACGAAGGGCCCCGTGATGATGAGTAGCACGATATAGATGATCTGCAAGGGGGAAGTACGTATGCTGAAAGAGAAAGTCGATGTGTTCGCCTATGCCGGCGAAATTGTACGAGGCATCCATACAGGAGCCTTGTTGACGACGAAGACACCCAGCCTGACCAATACCATGACAATCGGCTGGGGAACGCTGGGCATCAATTGGGCCCGCCCCGTTTTTGCCGCCTATGTCTGCAAGATGAGATATACGGCAGCCATGCTCGAAGAAAATCCCGAATTCACTGTCAACCTGCCATTGGGGCCGTTCGATAAGAAAATCCTCGGCATCTGCGGTTCAGCCCATGGCAATGAAGTCGATAAAATCAAGAAGGCCGGCCTGACCCCGGTACCTTCGGATATCGTTGCGCCGCCGGGATTCAAGGAACTGCCGCTGACATTGGAATGCAAAGTCATTTACCGCCAGCTGCAGGACTTGAAATTGTATCCACCAGATATTTTTAAGAAGTTCTATCCCCAGGATATCCCGGGGACGGCGACGATGTTCAATAAAGAACCGCATTATACGATTTTTGGGGAAATCGTCAATGCCTATGTCATCCATTAAAGCGTGATGTGTTATGAAAGTTATCGCTATCAATGGCAGTCCCCGCCGCCAGGGGAATACGGCGGCGCTCTTGAGACGGGCTATGAAGGGGGCTGCCGGTTCCGGTGCGGATACGGAACTGATTCACCTGTATTCGCTCCGCTATACGGGCTGCCTGAGCTGTTTTTATTGCAAGCGCAGGAATAAAGTCCACGGCGTCTGCGCCCTGCACGACGATCTGACGCCGGTTTTGAAGAAAGTCCAGGAAGCCGATGCCATCCTGTTCGGCTCGCCTATTTATATCCTCAACCTGACGTCCGGGATGCAGGCGTTCCTGGAACGGCTCTTTTATTCGCAGATGATATATCGTCCGGGCATGCCCTCTGTCTTTGGCCGGACGATGCCATCGGCCTTTGTCTATACGATGAACCTGAAAGCCGAACAGCTCCGCTATGCGCATCTGCAGGAAAGTCTGGCACCTTACGAAAAGGCCGCTGCCAATACCTTCGGATGCCATCCGAAACGGCTTTACGCCTGCAATACCTTACAATTCGACGATTATTCCCGTTATGACGCGTCGATGTTTTCCGAAACAGAGAAGAAACAGTACCATCTGCGGCAGTTCCCGCAGGATTTACAGCAAGCTGAAGAATTAGGACGGGACCTCGTCTTACAAGTCAAAGAAAGGAAGGAATGGGAATGACATTTCTCGAATTCGCCAGAAGTCGTTTTTCGACTCGTAAATTCACTTCACAGCCGGTAGAACCCGAAAAAGTGGATAAAATCATTAAGGCCGGCCTCATCGCGCCGACGGCAGCCAACCGCCAGCCTCAAAAAATCTATGTCATCCGCAGCCCGAAAATGATTCAGGTCATGAATCAGCTGACGCCCTGCATTTATGGCGCAGGCACGGTTTTCATGGTCGCGTATGATGAAAACCTGGACTGGAAGAATCCCATGGAAGCCGGAGTCCACGACGGCATGGTCGATGCCAGTATCGTAGGCACCCACATGATGCTGGAAGCGACCGAACTGGGATTGGGTTCCTGCTGGGTCGGCCATTTCCCGCCGGCGAAGACGGCCCGGACCCTGGGGCTGCCGGACCACATCAAACCCGTCCTGCTCCTGCCGGTCGGCTATACGGACCCGTCGTATACCATTTCGCCGCAGCACGATAGTTTCCGTAATGATGATGAAATCGTCATGTATCTATAAATCGAAAACGCACAGCAAAGGAGAATATATACCATGTTACACGAAATCAACTGGCCTCACGAATATTTACCGGGTTATACAGATAATTTTGCCTCCAATGAAGTCATCGTCCGCGATTTGACGGCTAAAGAAGTGTTTGACACTCTGATTGACGCCAGCCTTTGGGAAACATATTACAAGAATTCCTCCGATGTCGAATTTGATAACACACCGGGTTTTATCCTGGCTGCCGATACGCGCTTCCGCTTCAAGACCTTCGGCTTTCCCATTGAAGCGCAAATCATTGAATTCGAAGCCCCGGCCGATGGCCGTCCGGGCCGTCTGGCCTGGCATGGCTGGGCTGAAGGCGATGCAGACCACCGCCTCGACGTCGTCCATGCCTGGCTGATTGAAGACCTGCCGGAAAACCGCGTCCGTATCCTGACCCAGGAATCGCAGATCGGCAAGCCGGCCCAGGAACTGCATGAAGCCAATCCGGACCCGATGAACATCGGCCACCAGGACTGGCTCAAGGGGCTGGTTGCTACGGTACAGGCCCGTAAACAGTAAGGATTATAAGTTATTGAAGGAGAATGAAATGATGAAGATGAAAAAAATTGTTATTGCCTTAGCTATATCTGTCATGAGTGCTGCCGGGATGTCTTTGGCGGCAGCCCCGGCCTCCCCGATGTATTCGGAAAACGGGGACTATCCGGCAGCGGTCGTTTCCTATGTCCAGAAAGCACCCGCCATGGGACCGGCATCGCATACCTATTCGGAAAACAGGGATTATCCGGCTGCCGTCGTTCCGTATGTCCAGAAAGCGCCTGCCATGGGAGGCGTATTGCATACCTATTCAGAAAATGGGGACTATCCGGCAGCTCCGGCATGGTAGCAGATTGTTTATGTGAAGGTGATAAAAAGGGACTGGCGCAGGAAGAGTTTAACTTCGTGCGCCAGTCCCTTTTTTATCGCTGCCCGTCAGGACGGGCTGATTTGTCCTTATTTTTCCAGCATCGTAATGAGGGTCTGGGCTAACGCGATGTCGCTGGCCGGGTTCTGGCCGGTGACGACTTCGCGGTCGCGGACGACGTTGCTCTGGAAGAGGTTTCCTTCATCCATGTGGGCACCGGCGATTTGCAGGGCCTGTTCGACATGGAACGGCATAGCTCCTCCGTGGACTTCACCGGGCCATTCTTCGGCATCGGAGAAGGCCGTCATGCGATAGCCCTTATAGATCCAGTCGGAAGCGGCTTTCTGGGCTGCCGGGAAATCGTCGCCGACTAAGGCTTTGCGGTACGCAGCAGCGTCCGGCAGGGCGGCCAGTGCGGCAACCGGGCCGTGGCAGATGAAGGCCGTCGGCTTGTTCTTGGCGTGGAAATCGCGCAGGGCTGTGCCGAGCTGCGGGTCCTGCATGAGGTCCGTCATGGGGGCGTGGCCGCCGGGAACGAAGAGGGCCTGGTAGTTGTCCAGATGTTTTACGGCTTCTTTCAGGGAAATGACCGGCAGGTTGTCGACGAACTGGACGGCCTTGGCACGGGCGGCATCGTCGTTATTGAAGAATTTCTTGTCATTCGAGCTGGCATCCATGAGCGGTTTCTTCCCGCTCGGCGTGGCCAGGACGATGCGGTAGTTATGGTCTGCCAGATATTCCGACGGTACGGCCAGTTCGTTGAGGTAAAAACCGACATCGCGCTGCGATTTGTCTTTCATTTCCATTTTGGCCTGACTGGAAGCGACGACGAGAATCGTCCCTTTCGGGGCCGTCGAAGCCGCAGCGGTTTCCGGCGATTGGGCCGAAGCGGCTCCGCCCAGGGTGAACATACAAAGCATGGCGAGTACGAGTTTTTTCATTTTCATTTTTATTTCCTCCCTTTGTTTTTTCTGAGAAGTATTATAAAATAATTGGGAGAAAAAGATAAGTATGTACTTTTAAGTAAACTAGTTCCTAAAAGATAGTATCAGGAGGTTTTATCCATGAATGACGAAAAAGTAAAAATGTTCCACTGTCCCGTAGAAGCGACGTTGAGCCTCATCGGTGGCAAATATAAATGTATCATCCTCTACCATCTGGCCGATGGCACCCTGCGCTTTTCCGAATTGCGCCGCCTCATCCCGCAGGCGACGCCGAAGATGCTGACCCAGCAGCTGCGCGAACTGGAAGCTGCCGGCATCATCCACCGGAAGGTCTATCCCGTCGTACCGCCCAAGACGGAGTACAGCCTGACCGAATACGGCCAGACCCTGGCGCCCATCATGAAGGCCATGTGCGAATGGGGCGAAACCCACCTGGCCGACCATATCCTGCCGTCCGACGAAAAATGAGCTTTAGCCGTTGGCGTCCTGCATGGCCTGTACCATTTCGATGAATTTCCGGGCTATTTTTGTCTGTCTGATGTCGCTGCGCCAGACCAGGCATCCCTGTGAGGGTTCGCCGATAGCCAGATGGCGGACGCAGACGCGGTGACCCTGCAGGGAGGCTTCGGCAGATGTCGGCAGGATGGCGACGCCCAATCCCTGTTCTGCCAGGGCGATGCCGTTGATGAGTGGCGAAAATTCGCAGAGGATGTGCGCTTCTATCCGGGCCTTATGAAAGAGGCGCCGGATTTGCCGGGACCGCTGGATCGGTACGATGAGGTCCTGATTTTCCAGGGCTGATAACGGCAGGGTCTGGTCCGGAAGGGCAGACGGTATCGGTCCCTGGCTGGGAAAGAGGCAGATCCAGCCTTCCCTGAGCAGGGGCAGGACGCCATAACGGCTGTCATCATGGAAGGCGCCGCGGACTAGGGCGACATCCAGCAGGCCATTGTCCAGCCGCTCCAGGACGTCCTGGGAATTGGCCGTCCAGATCTGGTAGGTTACCTGGGGATAGGCCTGCTGGAAATGGCGGATCCAGTTGGGGACATAGAGGGGACTCAAGGTTTCGATGGCCCCGATACAGAGTTTTCCCATGAGCCCGGCATGGAGGGTCCGTACCTGTTCTTTGGTCTTATCGAGGAGGGCGAACAGCTGGCGGACTTGTTGTTTGAAGTAACGCCCTTCTTCGGTGATATAGAGGCGCTTCTTTTCCCGTATAAACAAAGGGACGCCCAGCTCGGCTTCGAGAGCCTGGAGCTGGCGCGTCAGATGGGGCTGGGTGATATGCAGGTCATGGGCGGCCTGGCAGATATTTTCGTGTTCGGCAATCGATAAGAAATACCATAGTGTCTTTAATTCCATAACAGGTCCTTTCAGGCACCGAGCGCTGTCAGGACGTGGTCGACAGCCGCCTGGCTGACTCGTTCCAGGGCTTCCGTCGTGCTGCCGCCGACGTGCAGGGTGCCGATGAAGTTGTCTAAGTGGAGCAGGGGATGCTGGGGGGATGGGATTTCGTCGGCAAAGACGTCAAAACCGGCGCCTCCCAGGCGGTGTGCCTTCAATGCCTCATACAGCGCTTTTTCGTCGACGATGCCGCCGCGGGCCGTATTGACCAGGACGAGGCCCGGCCGGGAGGCCTGGAGGACGCCGGCGTCAATCATCCCTTTTGTCTCTGTCGTCAGGGGGACGTGGATGCTGACGAAGTGGCAGGCGGCGAAGAGGTCTTTCAATGAGGAAACCGGGGTAAAGCCCTTGGCTTTCAGGGATTCCGGCGTTTCGAACGGATTATAGCAGCGAATCTGTGACTGGAAGGCGGCTTTCATGATGGCGGCGACTTTGCAGGCGATGTGGCCGCTGCCGACGAGCCCCAGGGTTTTGCCGAAGACTTCGTGGCCGACCGTGTCCTGCTGGCCGAACTGGTGGAAGATGCCGTGCTGTAAGCCCGAATCCAGGTATTTTATTTTCCGGCTCACGGCCAGCAGTAACGTCACGGTCAGCTCTGCTACCGATTCTGCGCTGGCACCGGGGACATTGACGACGGGGATTCCCTTGGCTCTGGCTTCGGCGACGTCGATGGTGTCCAGGCCGACGCCGTGCATGGAAATACATTTCAGTTTCGTCGCCTTGTCGATGATATCCTTGCTGACCTGGACCCGGCGGACGATGATGGCGTCCAGTTCTTCGGGATGATCGAAGTTGTCGACGATATCGCAATGGCTGGCCAGGCGCTGACGGGCGGCCGGGGCAATGTATTCACTCAAATATACTTTCATGATATTACATCCTTTCTGATTTGACAATAGCGACTAATTTCCTGTCATTGTGACGGGTCGTGCCGATGATTCCCAGGGCGGCCCCCAGGAGCATGACCATCATGCCGGCAGCCATCGGCAGGTCGATGATTTCTCCCAGGATGAGCCAGGCGAACACCGGGCTGACAGCGGGTTTAATGAAATACGTCAGGCTTCCCAGGGACGTCGAGCCGTATTCCATCGCCTTGAACCAGCACAGGTAGGCTCCCAGCGTGACGCCTAAATAGAGCAGCAGGACCCAGCCGGCGTTAGCCGGAGTGTAACCGCTGAAGAGCGGGATGGCGGCATAGGCTTCCCAGCCACCGGCTATGAGGCTGTCCCGGATGAAGGGCAGATGGGAGGCGAGGGCCAGCAGGAACAGCTGCAGGCCGCCACAGAGGAAGCTGCAGGCCGTCACGGTTACGCTTCCCAGCTGGTTCATATCTTCTTTACCCCAGACGGCATAGAGGCTGTAACAGAACACGGTCACGGCCAGAAACAGCAGTCCCAGTGTATCCAGTGTCAGCGACGACGGGTGGACGAGGATGACGATGGCTGCCAGTTCTACCAGCAGGGACCCCAGCTGCCACCGATTCAGCCGGTCATGGAGGATGACGGCGGATAAGACGGCGATGAAGACCGGTGTCGTCGAGAAGAGGACGCTGGTCAGGCCGGCGTTCAGGCGGACGGCGGCCAGCTGATACAGTGGGCCGACGATGGTGATGCCGACGAAGCCCAGGAGCTGGAAGCAGAGCCACTGGTGCCGGTTGATATAGCCCTGGCGCCGGCGGATTTCATGGCGGCTGGCGGGCCATAACAGGAGGCCGGCCAGGAGGTAGCGGCTGAAATTGAGCTCTACCGGGTGCAGGGCATGGTTCAGCTCTTTCAGGCAGATTTCAGTGAAGCAGAAGAAAAAGGCGGCAATGAGCATATAGACGAGAGCCCGTCCCGTTTTTTGGTGCGTCATGATAACAGCTCCTTCGGGGTCTGGACCAGCATGGTACGCAAATCTGAGGGCGAAAGGCCGGCATCCTGGAGCTGGCTGGCGAAATCCAGCAGGGCTGTCGTCGGCGGCGGCCCGTCCAGCTGCCCCATATCCGAGGACAACAGGACCCGTTCCGGCTCGGCCTGACGGATACTGGCGGCAATGGCTTCGATGGAACAGAGATGATGGTACGGTGTATAGTAACAATGTTCCAGGACAGCGCCGCAGGCCAGGTACTTTTTCTGCATATCCAAATCGGCCGCTGTCAGGGTCAGGGAGACGTGCGTCGCTATCATCCGGTCCAGACCGCGGGCGGCACCGGCCTGCAACAGCTGGCAGGCCTGATCCGGCGGGAGATGGCCTGTAGCCAATATGAGCCGGTACTCCTTGATGCAGTCGAGGATATCGTAGACGGTAGGGAGCAGTTTCCCCGCTTCGTTGCGAATGGGTATCCGGTCGACCGTCGGAAACCAGACGATGCGGCCGCCCATACGGGCACTAGCTTCTACGGCCGCCGGGTTGAGGCCGCCGACGGGACGGTTGAGAACGATGCCCCCGTAGACCGTGACGGCCGGGTCCTGGGCCATTATCAGGGCTGCCCGTCCGGCCGTATCGCCGGCATGACACTTGCTGACATAGCCGGCCATGCCGGCCTGGCCGTAGCAGTGCTGTAACTGCCAGTCATTATATTTTCGTGCCTGTACATCGGGGGCGGCATGGACATGCATGTCGATGGCCCCGGTGAGGATTTCTTTTTCTATCATCGCATAGGCTCCTTTCGTAATCTCTGTTTTAAGGATAGTCTCTCCGCATATATTTGTGAAATGCCTTATTTTTGAGAGTTAATACTTTTTAGGCATGAACGATGGCTGGGGGATTACCAGGCCTTTGATTTTTTAGGAATGAGGTGATTTGGGTGAAAGTACGCATTACCGATGAACTGGCCCAGCAGATCGTCGATTCGGCCAAAGCCGTCGTCGGCTGGAATGTCAATTTCATCGACCGCCATGGACGCATCATGGCCAGTACGGACAGCCGCCGCATCGGCACTTACCACAAGGCCGGCCATGTCGCGGCCCGGACGGGGCAGGTTCAGACGGTACAGGCAGACCGGCCTGAAGAAGGCGTCAGCAGGGGCGTCAATTATCCCATCGTCATGGCCCATCAGGTCCTGGGGGTCATCGGCATTACAGGGGACCCGACTGTCGTCGGCCAGTACGGGTTCCTGCTGACGAAAATCTGCGAAGTCTTCCTCCAGGAATACCGCCTGAGCCAGGAAGCCTTCAGCGACGCCTCGCATCGCAGCCGTCAGGTCATGGCCCTGATTTATCACGACGAGGATACCATACAGCAGCTGGCAGAGGACCAGCCGGAACTGGCAGGCGGTACGTACTTCGCCGCCGTTTTCCGCTGGCACGGAGGCGAGCGCCGGGCCGGGGATTTCCGCCAGCAGATGGCTAGGGCCTGTCAGGAACTGGGGATGACCTTATATACGTATATCTACCCTAATACAGTCGTCGTCCTCGTCCCAAGCCGGGTCTATCCGGACTGGGCCCGGAAGCTGCCCCGCTGGAAAGAATGGTTCTATCCGGGCATCTCTGCGGGAATCGGGACGGAAGAACCGTTTCACCGCATCCACGAATCGTACCGCTTTGCCAAAATGGCCTTGCAGGCCGCGGTGGACCGGCAGGTCTTCTGCGTCCATGCCGATGAGATGAAATTGGCTTTCTTGCTGCAGAGCCTGGATGGACCGGTGCGCCACCGCTATCGCCGGGATATCTGCCAGCATTTGACGGACAGCGAGATCCACCTGCTCCAGGTCTATTACCAGCAGAACCTGTCCATCCAGGAAACGGCGCGGATTCTCTGCATCCACAAGAATACCCTGCAATACCGGCTGAAACGGATCGGCGAGGCGACGGGCCTGGACCCGAGGGTATTCCGCGATGCCGTGACGCTCTACATTGCGACCCTGCCATGGTTCTGAAAACAAAAATACAGCTCGTTTCTTGTTATAGGTAACATGGAAAGGGACTCCTCTTTTTGCTACACTGTAGGCATAGAGAAACACAACCTTTCGAGTTCGCAGATAGAGGAGAGATCATCATGAAAGTCGTGGTAGCCATTGATTCGTTGAAAAATAGTCTGACTTCCGTAGAAGCGGGCCGGGCCATCGAAGCCGGTGTCCGCCGGGCCTATGGCAGCCAGCCGGTCCAGGTCGTTGTCAAACCCTTGGCTGATGGCGGGGAAGGGACGGTCGAAGCCCTCGTCGACGGGCTGGGCGGACAGCTTCGCTATGTCGGCGTCCAGGGGCCTTTAGGAGAAGCCGTTTCCTGCCCTTATGGTTATCTGCCGGATATGGGGGCCGCCGTCATCGAGATGGCCGGTGCCGCCGGCCTGGGGCTGGTGCCGGACGGACAGCGCAATCCCCTGCATACGACGACGTATGGCGTCGGCCAGGTCATCGCTCATGCCATGGAAACGGGCATCCGCCATTTCATCATCGGCCTCGGCGGCAGTGCGACCAGTGACTGCGGCGTCGGCATGCTCCAGGCGCTCGGCTATATTTTCCGCGATGCCCAGGGACAGCCGGTGGGCACAGGCGGCCAGGAAGTCGGGCGCATCGCGTCGGTCGACGATTCTCAGGTATTGCCGGCCCTGAAGGACTGCACTTTCGACGTCGCCTGCGACGTGACCAATCCACTGTTCGGGAATTGGGGCGCTGCCTATATTTTCGGGCCCCAGAAAGGGGCATCGCCGCAGGATGTCCAGGTCCTCGATGAAGCCAGCCGGTCTTTTGCAGCCGTCACCCAGCAGTATACCGGCCATGACCGCAGTCAGACAGCCGGTGCTGGTGCCGCTGGCGGCATGGGTTTTGCCTTCCTGGCTTACCTGCACGGCCGCCTGCGTTCGGGCATCCAGATCGTCCTCGATTCGATACGCCTGGCGGAAGCTGTCAAAGATGCCGATTATGTCGTCACCGGCGAAGGCCGTCTCGATGCCCAGACGGCCATGGGCAAGGCTCCTATCGGCGTAGCGAAACTGGCCAAGCAGTACGGTGCCAAAGTCATCGCGCTGGCAGGCTGCACGACGGCAGATGCTGCCGAATGCAACCGCCAGGGTATCGATGCCTTCTTTTCCATTATCGACAAGGCCATGCCGCTCCAGGATGCCATGAATAAAGAAACAGCCCTGCGCAATATGACCAATACGGCCCAGCAGGTCTTCAACCTCATCCGTGCCGTGGGCTGAGAAGGGCGCAGGAGAAAAAATACTGATAGAGGAATGTGATTTCGATGAATCTGACGATATTAGGGACGGGGAATGCTACTGTAACCCATTGCTATAATACTTGTTTTGTCCTCGAGGAAGGCGGCCAGTACCTGCTCGTCGATGGCGGCGGCGGGAACGGCCTCCTGCAGCAGCTGGAAAAGGCCCGGCTGCGCTGGCAGGATATGCGGACTGTTTTCGTCACTCATAAACACATGGACCATCTGCTGGGTATCCTATGGCTCATGCGCATGATGTGCCAGTCCTGGCGGCGCGGGACTTATGACGGGGAAGCCGTTATCTACGGCCATGAGGAAGTCATTTCCCTGCTGCGCACCATGGGCCGGGCCCTGCTGTCCGCCAAGGACAGCGCTTTCCTCGACGACCGCCTGCATCTGGTAACGGTGGCCGATGGGGAGACGCGCCGGCTCATCGGCCATGACGTGACCTTTTTCGATATCCGCTCGACCAAAGCCAGGCAGTTCGGCTTTTCCCTGCAGCTGGCCGATGGCCGGCTGACCTGCTGCGGCGACGAACCGTATCAGCCCTGGGAAGAAGCCTATGTCCGGGACAGTAAATGGCTCCTTCACGAAGCCTTCTGCCTCTGTGCCGAAGCGGATATCTTCCATCCGTACGAAAAAAGTCATTCTACCGTCAAAGACGCCTGTGAAACCGCAGCCCGTCTGGGCGTACAAAACTTGATCCTCTACCATACCGAAGACAAGGACCTGGCCCATCGCCGTGAACGCTATCATGACGAAGGCAGCCGGTATTACGCGGGGAACCTGTACATCCCGGACGACCTGGACGTGTTCCGGAACCTGTAAAGCAAAGGCGCTGTCGCAATGCGATAGCGCCTTTTTGTTGTACAACGTATCTGATTTTGTTAGAATAGATGTAGCAGAAACTGAAAAAAATAAGGTAAGTATAAGGAGACAGGATAAAATGATACGTTTTAACAATGACTATAATCATGGGGCTCATGCCAGCGTCTTACAAGCCCTGAGCCAGACGAACGATACACAGTACGGCGGTTATGGTGTCGATGACTGGTGCGATAAGGCTGAAAAGCTGATTCTGGAATTGTCCCACTGCCCGCAGGGGAAGGTCTTCTTTTTCCCCGGGGCGACGCAGGCGAATTTCGTCACCATTTCGGCCCTGCTCGGCTCCTGCGACAGCGTCATCTGTGCCGATACGGGCCACATTAACTGCCATGAATGCGCGTCCATCGAAAATGCCGGCCATAAGATCGTCGCCCTGCCTCATCACGATGGCAAGATTACGGCCGGACAGATTGAAGGGGAAGTACAGGCCTATTATAATTCGGGCGAAGCCGAATACCTGACGCGGCCGTCGCTGGTCTATATTTCGTTTACGACGGAATACGGGACGCTCTACACGAAAGAAGAACTGACGGCTATTTCCGACGTCTGCCGCAAGTACCATATGTACCTCTTCGTCGACGGGGCCCGCATGGGCTATGGCCTGGGCGCAGACGGGAATGACCTGACCCTGGCCGATTTTGGCCGCCTGACCGACATCTTTTATATTGGCGGTACCAAATGCGGCGCCTTCTTTGGTGAAGCCGTCGTGCTGACGCATGCCGATATAGGCCGCCGCTTCAAGGCCCATATGAAGCAGTTCGGGGCCGTCCTGGCCAAGGGCTGGATCTTGGGGCTCCAATTCTATACGTTGCTCCACGACGGGACGTATTTTGCGATTACCCGGCGGGCCGATGAATACGCTATCCGTATCCGCGAAGCTTTCCGCCGGAAGGGAATCCCCGAACTCGTTGTCAGCCCGACGAACCAGCAGTTCATCATCCTCACGAAAGCACAGGCACAGGCTCTGGAAGCCAAATACGTCTTTGAAGCGATGGGGCCTGTCGATGACGACCACGTCTGCGTCCGCGTCTGCACGTCGTGGAGTACGAAAGCCGAAGAAGTCGACCAGCTCGTAGCCGATATCCTGGCCCTGTAGAAGGATTGTCGTATGAAGGTTCTGGCCATCCTGTGACCGCTTCTTATCTGTATTTCATGGCCTGGGCCTTGGCCAGCTGGTCGCAGCGTTCGTTGAGCTCGACGCCGACGTGGCCCTTGACCCAGTGGAAAGTGACGTCATGCGTGGCATAGAGCTTGTCCAGTTCCACCCAGTAGGCCTGGTTGAGGACCGGCTGGCCATCGGCCTTTTTCCAGCCCCGGCGTTTCCAGCCGGCGACCCATTTCGTGATGCCGTTCTTGAGGTACTGGCTGTCCGTGTACAAGGCGACTTTCGTGCCTTCCGGAGCGAAGCGCAGGGCCATGATGGCCGCCAGGAGTTCCATGCGGTTATTCGTCGTCGACGGGGACCCGTCGGACAGTTCCGTCACTTCGCCTGTGGCGACCTGGCAGGCGACGGCCGCCCAGCCGCCGGGACCGTCCGGATTGCGCAGGCAGGAGCCATCAGTATAGATGACGTAATCCTGTTCCTCATCGGGCCGCAGGGGCCGGTCCGGAACTGCCTGGGCAGGCTGGCGGGATTTCCGCGGGGTTGCTGCTTTTTTGGCAGCCGGCGCCGTTTCTGCCCCGTTGAGCCATTTCCAGGCTTCCGTCGCATCGGTGAAGCTCTTGAAGCGGGCACCGGGGAAGCCGTTCACTTGTTTCTGGCAGTCTGCCCAGGACAGGAACAGACCGGTCGTGCGGCCGCGCCGCACGGCATATATTTTCTTTTGCATAAGACACCTCGTTTTATGGAAAAAATCATACTGTATTTTACCACAAATGAGGAAAAGAAAACAGGCGCGAACTATGACTTTCGCGCCTGTTTGGTATATAATAAAAGAAATCAAGGGTGCCGGGAGTTTTTGCAATCGAGGTGTTTTTTATGCATATTCAACAAGTTTACGCTGTGTATTTCAGCCCGACAGGAAATACGAAACGCATTGTCTGTCAGGCGGCTTCCGAAGCGGCACGGCTGTTCCAGGTACCGTGCCGGGCCATTTCGCTGGATCTGCCCAAGGAAAGGGAAGCGGTGCATACTTTTACGGCCGGGGACCTGGTCATCGCCGGCGGCCCGACGTATGCCGGGAAACTGCCCAATAAAATCCTGCCGGCTTATCAGGAAAAACTCGTCGGCCAGGGCGCCCTGGCCATGGCATTCGTGACCTACGGCAACCGGTCTTTCGATAATTCCCTGGCCGAGCTCTGTGCCGTCCTCGACGGCAACGGATTCCGTACCGTCGCTGCCGGGGCTTTCGTCGGGACCCATGCTTTTTCCGATGCTCTGGCTCCGAACCGCCCGGATGAAGAGGATCTGGACCTCGTCGTCCGGCTGACGGATATGGCCGTGTCCAAGATACGCCAGACTGACGGCATGGTACCGCATCTCGTCGTCGATGGCGATGCCAGTGCCCCCTATTATGTCCCCAAAGGCGTCGATGGCCAGCCGGCCAAGTTCCTCAAGGCCAAGCCCAAGACGGACCTGACCAAGTGTACGTCCTGCGGCCTCTGCGCCCGCCAGTGTCCGATGGGGTCCATCGTCCCGGACCAGCCGTCCGTCGTCAGCGGCATCTGCATCAAGTGCCAGCGCTGCGTGCGCCGCTGTCCGCAAGGAGCCAAGTATTTCGACGACCCGGCCTTTTTATCCCACGTTACCATGTTAGAGACGACCTATTCCGGCCGTGCCGAGAATAAAGTCTTTATTTGAGCCCTTCAGGCTGCCGGTCTGGCGGCAATCAGCCCTGCCGGCAGCTGGATGGTGCGGTCGAACTGCGGAAGCCACTGATGGGTCTTGTGGCTGTATGTCCGGATGACGATTCTATCCGGGTAGAGGTAGAAGGAATTGGTCCAGATTTCATCAAAATGCGGGCAGGATACTCCGACCTCTTAGGTCGGGGAGGAATGCCCGCCTCACCTCACTTTCTTATTAGCTGGAATTTCAGCAAAAAACTACGCTATAATATTTTTGATGAAGTAATATACATTTCAGAAAGGCAGGTGAGAAAATGTCCGACCTAACTAAAACAATAAAACTTCGCCTATATGTTACTCCCGAACAGGACATCTTATTCCGTCAGATGACCGAACAGTATCGTCAGGCTTGCAATCGGGTGTCCCAGTACATCTTCGACAACCAATTCAATTTGACGTATCAAAGCCTCAACAAGAAACTGTATGGCGACCTCCGCAGCTTGTTCGGCTTGAAATCGCAGTTAGCACAGTCCTCTATCAAAACGACTATTGCCAGATACAAGACAGTTAAGCAACAGTTGTTCCGAAAGCCTTATAAGTATAAGGACGAGAATGGCAACTGGCAACACATCTCTAAGACTTTGGAATGGCTCTGGAAGCCCGTATCCTTTCGCCGGCCGCAGGCTGACTTGGTCCGCAACCGAGACTACAGCTTTACCGATGGTGGACAGGTCCTGTCCATTAATACGCTCGGCAGAAGAGCCAAGTGCAGTTTTGATGGCAAACATTTTGCTGGATACCTTGACGCTTCCTATCAACTCGGTACTGCCAAGCTGGTCGAACTGAAAGGGTCGTGGTATCTGCATATCCCTGTCATCAAGGCGGTCGAGGATTTCCAGAAGGAGAACGTCCACCATGTCGTCGGCATTGACCGTGGACTTCGTTTCCTTGCAGTCAGCTATGACGAGCAAGGAAAGACGGAGTTCGTCTCTGGCAGGAAGATTGCCACCAAGCGCCATAAATTCCAAGAAATACGGAAACAGCTCCAGTCCAAAGGAACGAAATCAGCAAAGCGCAAGCTCAAGGCCCTTTCTGGGCGAGAGAACCGTTGGATGTCTGATGTGAACCATCAGATTTCTAAGACACTCGTACAGAAATATGGCAAGGATACGCTTTTCGTACTCGAGGACCTTGCTGGCGTCAGCTTCGAGGAAAGCAACCTTTCCAGAACCGCGAAACAGAACTATGATTTGCGGAGCTGGGCTTTCTACCAGTTGGAACAGTTCCTGACATACAAGGCTCACGAGAACCGTTCGGAGGTCCTGAAAGTATCTGCAAGGTACACATCCCAGCGTTGCCCGAAATGTGGCACGATCTGCAAGGCGAACCGCGACCACCATAAGCACCTGTACAGTTGCCAGTGCGGATATGAATCCAACGATGATCGTATCGGAGCCATGAACATCCAACTTCTCGGGACTATGTGGATTTCTGGGGATAACAATCCTCGATATGAACGAATAACGACTACCTCGGAGTAAACTCCTTGGTAAAACGGGTGTCGTCAGCCACCCGATGATGTAGGCGGATTTAGGGAGATGCTTATGTATCGTTAGCACCTATGCTTTTCCGACTTACAAGCTCCCGCCTCAAATGCCAAGGGCGTTAGGTGGGGGTAGTTGACTGCTTTCCCAGGACGGGTTGTATACATCCAGTACCTGCGTGCCGGCATAGTGGTTGATGGGATTGTCGAAGCTGGCATCGGTCGGTGGCGTATGGGTATGGCCGGAGGACCAGATTAGTACCTGCGGGTTCTGGGCCAGTATGTTTTTGATATCCTGCGCGGGAGCCGTGAAGTTACGGGCTTCATGAATATGAATATTTTTTAAAGGAGTGAGTACCATGGATTTACAGGAAGTACGGAACAAAGCGCGTGAAAAGATGAAAGGCTGTCATGTCTGTCCCCAGTGCAACGGCAAAGCCTGCGTCGGCATGATTCCCGGCTTCGGCGGCCTGCGCACGGGACGGTCTTTTATGCGGAATCTGGAAGCCCTGCAGGAATACGGGCTGGTCATGCGCAGCATGTCCGGCGTCGATGACCCGGATACGACGGTGACGATCCTCGGCAAGACGCTGAGCATGCCGGTCCTCCTGGCTCCGGTCGGCGGCATTGTCCTCAACGCCAAGGTCGACGGTGACCCGGCAACAGTGGAACAGGAATATGACGAAGCCGTCACCCAGGCCGCCCTCGAAGCCGGGACCTTGTGCTTTACCGGAGACAGCGGGGCTCCGTATATGTATTCGTCCGGCATCGCTTCGTGCCAGAAACGGCCGGGCATTGTCATTCCGACGATCAAGCCCCGCAGCAACGACCAGATTATCGAAAAGGCCCATCAGGCGGAAGCGGCCGGCGCCTTTGCCGTAGCCAGCGACATCGATGCGGCGACCCTGATTAACATGCGGATTTTCGGCCAGCCCGTCGGGCCGAAGAGCGCCAGCGATATCGCCGAAATCGTCCAGGCCGTCAAGCTGCCTTTCATCGTCAAGGGCGTCATGTCGGCTGAAGAAGCCGTGGCCTGTGCCCAGGCCGGTGCCCAGGGCATCGTCGTCAGCAACCACGGCGGCCGCGTCCTCGATGGCATGGCCGGTACGGCTGATGTCCTGCCCGGTATCGCAGCGGCTGTCAAGGGACGGATTACGATTTTCGTCGATGGCGGTATCCGTCACGGTGAAGATATCCTCAAGATGCTGGCCCTCGGCGCCGATGCCGTCCTCATCGGCAGGCCGGCGGCTGTCGCCGCTGTCGGCGGCGGGGCAGAAGGGGTCAAGCTCCTCCTGGATACGCTCAAACGGCAGCTCATGGATGCCATGATGATTACCGGCGTCCGCGACCTGGCCCACGTCCCGGCCCATATCGTGCGGAAATTATAACGGCAGCTTAGAGGCGCCCGGCGTGGAGCTCCTTACTCTGCATTGACAGCCTGCTTATCTTGCCCGTATAATAGTACTATTGTAATTGTACTTGATAGGAGGAATTCCATGCATAGCATTTCCTATTTCTGGCACTTGTCGCGCCTCATATACGGTCCCCGGAATTTTCAGGAAAATAAGCGGGCTGTCGTTTTTTTTGCCCGTGCCGTGTCCAACCGGGCTTTATTTGAAGAACTTTACGATTTCTTTGACCATTATGAACCGATGAAGGGCTTCTTCGAACAGCATGACCCGGATTTCCAGGAAGTCATGACCCGCGTCTTCTTGTTCAAGAATTCGACCATGCGTCAGCGCCTCGACGCCTTGAAGCATCATTTCACCATCCTGAGGACCTTCTTCTCGGACGACGTCATCCACGAGCTCTACTGGGGGAACGGCTATACTCTGTGGACCTCGCCGGATGAATCGCTGCCCCTGGAAGCCCGGCTCATCTTCGATACGGGCCAGCGTAAGGAAGGCTTTCTGTCGCTGTACCTCTACCATGAAGGCCAGATGATTTACCATTTCAACTTCCGCTTCGACTATAATGCCGACGGGACGCCGTCCATCTATATCGGCACCATCCAGGGCTCGAAGCATGGCCTGGAAACGACGAAGGTCCTGACCAAGAAACTCTTTGGCTACCGGCCGAAGAATTTCATCCTCTACCTGATGCGCATTTTCGTTCAGACCCTGGGCATCCACGACCTGTACGTCATCACTGATGAAGGCTTCTATACCAACAGCCATATGCTGCGCGGCAATCGCTCGAAGAAGACCAATTTCAATGACTTCTGGATTGGCGAAGGCGCCGTGCCGGACGATAAGGAAACCTGGTATTTCCGCCTGCCTATCGAAGAAAAACGGCGTAAATACGGGGAAATCAAGTCGCAGAAGCGCAACCTCTTCCGCAAGCGCTATCTCCTCATGGATACCATCGTCCCGCCGTACATCGCGGCCATCCGGGCCCTGTTCCGCCAGGGATTCGACCCGGTCCCGTCCGCTGTCGACGAAGCGGCCATCACGGATAAGCCGGCCGATTACGACCCCATCGAAGCACCCACAAAATAGTGGTTCCTGGGGGTTGTCGCACGAAGGTTTCTGCTGTCATGCGAGATCCCTTTTACTTTATAGTTTGCAGCATGAATTTTGTAGAAGATGGCTTTCCATTTAAAACCATTCACTAAAACTACAGACTACCCATTTAATACTCAAAAAAAGAGGCTGTCTTAAGGCGACAGCCTCTTTTTTTTACGACGAACGACCTTACGATCCACGTCCGTTCATGACGATCATCCGGCCGCCGCTGGCTTCGTAGAGGCGGTGTGAGATGGACAGGACCGTCCGGTTCCGGGCCGCAGCCTGCAGGGCGGACAGGACCTGCCGTTCCGTCAGGGAGTCGAGGTTGGCCGTGATTTCATCGAATAAGAGCATCTGCGGGTTCATGACGACGGCCCTGGCAATGGACAGGAGCTGGCTCTGGCCGCGGGAGAAGAGTTCCGGCCGGAAAGGCGTCTCCAGTCCCTGGGGCAGGGCCTGGCACGTATCCCATAAGCCGACGAGGCGCAGGGCCTTTTCGATATCCGTGCCATCCACCCGCGGGTCCTTGAGGCTGATCTGGTCGGCCAGGGTGCCGCTGATGGGGTGGAACTGCTGCTCGACGTAGCCGAAGACCTGACGGCGCAGCGGAGCCGACAGCCGGGACGGGTCGCAGCCGAAGACGCGGACCTGGCCTTCCCGGGGCCGGTAGAGGCCGAGGATGAGTTTGAAGAGGGTGCTCTTGCCAGCCCCGGTGCGGCCGGTGATGGTCACCATTTCCCCGGCTTCTACCGTGAGCGACAACCGGTGGAAGACGTCCTTTTCCCGGCCGTAGCCGAAGGAGACGTTTTCCAGGACCAGCGGGACTGCCGTCCGGCTGGGTTCATCGCAGCGGTCCTTTTCCATGACCGGTTCGGCAAAGAAGTCTTTCAGGCGGCCGATGCCGGCAATGGCAGACTGGATGTTCTGGATTTCCATGCCGATGCTTTCCAGCGGCGAGAAGATGCGGCGCACATAGGCGATGAGGGCGACGACGCTGCCGACGGTCATGCCAAAGATTTCCTGCAGAGACGGACTGCTGACGGACAGGATCATCATCAGGCAGATGATGACCGTACAGCTGGTGATGATGATCGGTGAATAGATGGAGTCGCAGAAATTGCTCCGCTCCATGGCGTCGAAGCTGGCGCGGATGGTCCGGCCGTAGCGCTGGCGCAGATAGCGTTCCTGCTGGCACGTGTGGATCGTGCGGATATTGTGGACCGTTTCCGGGATGAGTTCATTCGTCCGGCCGACGGCGATACGGTTGTCCCGCTGGGCCTGGAGCATGCGCTTCTGGAAATAGCGGGTCAGGAGGAAGAGCAGGGGCAGGCAGATGCAGAGCAGCACGCCCAGGCCCAGGCTCAGGTGGAAGACGACGGCGAGGATACTGAAAATGGTGAAGGCGTCGGCAATCATGCTGACGACGCCGGAGTCGAAGAGGTTTTCCAGGGTATCGACGTCGTTGACAAAGAGCGACGTGACGGCACCGGCCTCATGACCGACGAAGTACGCTGCCGGCAGTTCGCCGAGGCGCTGGCACATGGCCGAACGCAGGCCGTGCGTGATTTTCTGGCCGAAGACGGTGATCAGGGTTTCCTTGAGGGCGTCGACGAGACCGCTGCCGGCCGTGAGGGCGAAATAGAGGATACCGGCCGTCAGCAGGGGATAGGCGGCAAAAGAACCGCTGACCAGGCTGTCGACGATGTACTGGAGGATGAGCGGCGGCGTGACGCTCACGGCGATGGAGGCGAGGATGGCCAGTACCAGGACCAGCAGGAGCAGGCCGTTCTTTTTCAGAGTCTGCCAAAAGACGTTACGCATGGGAAGCACCTCCCCGGGCATGCTGCAGGTCATAGAGTTTCCGGTAAGCCTGGCAGGTATCGTACAGCACAGCGTGGTCGGCGACGATGCTGGTGCCGTCCCCGTTCAGCCAGATGACCTGGTCCAGGCTGGGGAAGAGGGACAGGCGGTGCGATAAGAGGAGGATGATGCGGTCTTTGTAATCCCGGCGCAGGCTTTCGAAGATGCTCCGTTCCGTCGCCATGTCGACGGCGGCGAAGGGGTCGTCGAGGATCAGGAGGGGCCGGGGATGGAACAAAGTCCGGGCCAGGGCGATGCGGGCCTGCTGGCCGCCGGATAAGCGCTGGCCGCCTTCGCCGATGGGCGTCCGGATACCGGCCGGGAAGGTGGTGCAGTCCTGGTCCATGCAGACGGCTGTCAGGACGGGGCGGATGTCGCCGGGCAGGCCGAAGCGGATATTCTCTTCGAGGGTCGCCGCAAAGAGTTCCGCGTCGTGCCCGCAATAGCCGACGATGCCGTCAGGCGGCGTGTGGCCGTTGCCCAGTTCCGCATCGCCGAAGAATATCTGGCCGCCGTGCGGGTTTTCACAGAGGAAGGTCTGGCCCAGCGTCGATTTGCCGCAGGCTACCGGACCGGTGATGCCGATGATATCGCCGGGCCTGGCCGAAAACGTCAGGTCCCGGAAAATCGGGACAGTGCTGCCGGGATAGGTGAAGGACAAGGCGCGGACCGTCAGGGGAGCCGGCGCAGCCGGCGGTACCGGCCGGGGGATGCCAGTGGCCGCCTGGAGATGAGGCTGGATGCGCTGCCATGAGACCTGGGCCTTCTGGATGGCGTTGAACAGCTTGGCAGCGTGGGAGGACTTGGTGGCCAGCTTGATGAAACAAGCCAGGTACGTCGAGAAAGCGGCGATGTCCCAGGCTTCCCAGCCCAGGCCCAGGACGTTGCGCCCGCCGAACCAGATGACCAGCATGGCGCCGATCATGGCGATGATCTTGTAAATCGGCTGGAGCGTGTTTTCCCAGAGGTTGGCCAGGATCATCTTCTTTTCATAATCGGCCAGATAGCCTTCGTAACGCTGGTCCTGCACATGTTCTTCGCCGTAGACGCGGTACGTCAGGGCGTTGCTGATGCGGTCCAGGGTCATGCCGGATAAAGCCCCGCTGCTTTCCTTGCTGCGGGCTGCCGTCGCGGCGACCAGGCTGCGCAGGCGGTTGGCCAGGATATAGGCGATAGGCGGGAAGACGAGGACGCACAGGGTCAGGCGCCAGTCATACCAGAGGAGCATGACGACATAGGCCGCCATGACGACGCCGGTATCGAAGATTTCCGTCGTGAACTTGCGCATCCCTTCGACACAGGTGTCGATGTCGGAAATGACCTTGGTCATCAGGGTACCGGTGTCGGCCTGTTCCATGTCCCGCTTCGGCGTCTGTACCAGGTGCTGGTAGAGACGGTCCTTCATGGCCAGGCTGATGTTGTTGGCAAATTTACGGACATAGAGCCGCTTGAAATAGCGGGCCCCCTGGACGCCGAGGATAACCAGGGCGTAGCACAGGCAGAGGGCGTACATATCCGCGGCCGTCCGGGAGCCGCCGAAGATATCATAGAGATACTGGGCCAGCTGCCCGTCGAACCAGGGGCCGGCAATCATGCCGACGTTGTAGAGAATGCCGCTCAGAGTGACGATGAGCAGCAGTTTCTTTTCCTGATAAAAATAATAACTGACCGAACCCGGTCCAGATGGTTTCACTTCTTGTAACACCTCACATATTATGGTTTTTCTATCATACACTATTATACGTCTTCGTACAACTGTGAGCGGCAGACTACGAACCGGCAACATCCCCTTGCGTAAAGTCAAAAAGACGAATATAATAGAGTTGTATGAAAGTCAAAAAGAAAAATGTATTTTTTGCGGGGTGAGTTACGATGAGTGTATTAGCAGATAAGATTGAACAATTCATATTACATAAATTACTGGAAGAAGACAATTCAGATATTGTATTGCGTCGCAACGAGCTGGCCGATGAACTGCAATGCGCTCCGTCGCAGATCAGCTACGTCCTGAGTACGCGCTTTTCCAACGACAAGGGCTATCTGGTCGAATCGCGGCGCGGGTCTGGCGGATTCGTCCGCATCATCAAGCTGACGCCGAAGAAGCAGGACCGCACACCGGTCCTCCTGCACGAACGGCTGCCGGCCGTCAGCATTTCCATGGAAGACCTGGATGCCCTGCTGTACCAGCTCCTCAAGCGGCGCAGCCTGACCAATAATGAAGCGGTCATCCTCCATTTGACCTTTGAGTCCCTCTACCGCCATGTCGACGATGAAGGGACGCGCCTGCTGGTTATCAGCGATATTTTGAAGAACCTCAATATCCATTGAGTGATAGAAAGGACGTGAGGGCTATGTTATGTGATGCCTGTAAGAAAAGAGAGGCTGTTGTCCATATCGTCAAGATCGAGAACGGGCGGCGCACGGATTTGCACCTGTGTGCAGCCTGTGCGAAGAAACAGACTAATTTTTCGAATTTCAGAGATTTAAATATTATTGATAACGACTTTTTCCGCAAGATGGCTTACCCGGACTACCAGGGACGCAGCGGCGATGAACCGCGCTGTGCCAGCTGCGGCATGACCTATAGTGAATTCAACCGCCTGGGGAAATTCGGTTGTCCGGACTGTTATGAAGCCTTTAAGGAAGAGATTCCGCCGCTCCTGCGCCGCATCCACGGCCACAGCAAGCACGCCGGCAAGGTGCCCAACCGCGGCACCGGCGTCTTCCGGACGGCGACGCACGTCAAACGCCTGCGCCAGCACTTGCAGAAGCTGGTCCAGGAAGAACGCTATGAAGAAGCGGCGAAAGTCCGCGATGAAATCCGCGCCCTCCAGCGTCAGCTGCCGGATGGCGGAAAGGGGGAATAAGCCATGGTCCACGATATGCTCAAGCAGCCGCTCTGCCCCTGGCAGGACGGGACGGGCAACTTCAATGATATCGTCATCGACAGCCGTGTCCGCCTGGACCGGAACTTGAAGAAATACGTCTTTCCCGACAAGGCCTCGGATACGGAACTGGCCGCCGTCCTCGAAGAGGGCAAACGCCAGATCGGTACCCTCGATACCCTGGGCCATGGACGCTATACCTTCGTCAGCCTCGACGAATTATCGCCGCTGGAACGGGAAATGCTGGCAGTGAAACATTTTTCCTCGGCCAGCCATATCGAACAGCCCAAGCACCGGGGCCTCCTGCTCCGCGAAGACGGGGCCGTGTCGATCATGATCAATGAAGAAGACCATTTCTGCATCCAGACGGCAGCGCCGGGCTTCGACCTCCAGCGCGTCTGGGACCAGGCGGCCCAGGTCGACGATGCCCTGGAAAGCCACCTGGATTTCGCCTTCCGCGATGATTTCGGCTACCTGACAGCCAGTCCGTCCCTGACCGGTACGGGCCTGACCGTCGGCGTGACCATCCACGTCCCGGCCCTGATCCTCATGAAACGGTTCAACCGCATCGTCCAGGGCATTACCAAATTCGGCTTCACCGTATCCGGGATGTACGGCGAACGCAATGAATGTATCGGCAACATCTTCCAGATTACCAATCAGATTACCCTGGGAGTGACCGAAACAGATATCCTCGACCAGCTGCGCAAGATTGTCACCCAGATTGTACAGGAAGAACAGAATTGCCGCAGCCTCGTCTGGGATCACAATGAAAACACATTAAAAGATAAATGGCTGCGTACTTACGGCACCCTCAGCCGGGCCTGGCTCCTGGCCGACCAGGAGTCGCTGACTTTGGCCAGCGACCTGCGCTTCGGCATCGACATGGGCGTCATCCCTGAAGGCCCCCTGGCTTATGAAGCCATCATGACCGTCGTCGAACCGGCTTACCTGCAGCTCAAGGCCGGAACCGAACTGAACGGGGAAGAGTTGGAACACCAGCGGGCTGAAGCCGTGCAGCAGGTACTCAGTGATTACCGGAGGAAGTGATTTCCCATGATGAACAATCGTCTCACCAATGACGCCAAGGCCGTCCTGCAGTATGCGCAGGAAGCGGCACAAAAATTCCACCATGATTACGTAGGGACCGAACATATCCTGCTCGGTCTCGTTCTCAATACAGACGGCATCGCCGGCCTGCTCCTCAACCAGCTGGGCCTGACGCCGGAAAATGTCACCCGCGCCATCGAACAGCACGTCGGCTGGGGCCAAGACTCGCCGACAAAGCTGCGCCTGACACCGCGGACGAAGCGGGCCATGGAACTGGCTGTCCGCGAAGCCAACCGGCTGGAACAGAACTATGTCGGCACGGAACACATGCTGGCCGGCATCCTTGAAGAAGGGAGCGGCATGGCCGTCCAGATCCTGGAAGACATGGACATCGACCCGGACCTCGTATCCCAGCGCTTGAGCGAGCTCATGAACGACCCGGCCGTCGAAGGCGGTGACGCCGTACCGTCCAAGAACGGCAGCGACCTGTCCCAGTTCGGACGGGACCTCAATGAATGGGCCAAGAAGGGCAAAATCGACCCGGTCATCGGCCGGGAAAAAGAAATCAGCCGTGTCATCCAGATCCTCAGCCGCCGGACCAAGAACAACCCGGTCCTCATCGGTGCGCCTGGCGTCGGCAAGACGGCCATCGCCGAAGGCCTGGCCCAGCGCATCATCAACGGCAATGTGCCGGATAGTTTGCTGGACAAGCGCATTTTCTCCCTCGACTTGGCCAGCATCGTCGCCGGCACCAAATACCGCGGCGAATTCGAAGAACGGATCAAGCGCATCCTCGATACGATCGAACAGGACGATTCCATCATCCTCTTCATCGACGAAATCCACCAGCTCATCGGCGCTGGGGCCGTCGAAGGGGCCATGGATGCGGCGAATATCCTGAAACCGGCCCTGGCCCGCGGCGACCTGCAATGCATCGGCGCGACGACTATCGACGAATATAAGAAACACTTTGAAAAAGATGCCGCCCTGGCCCGTCGTTTCCAGCCCGTCCTGGTCGGCGAACCGACAGAAGACGACGCCATGGCCATCCTCTTCGGCCTGCGCGACCGCTACGAAGCCTTCCACAAGGCCCGCATCACCGACGAAGCCGTCAAGGCAGCCGTCAAACTGTCGGCACGGTACATTTCCGACCGCTATCTGCCGGACAAGGCCATCGACGTTATGGATGAAGCCGCAGCCCGCGTCCGCATGAAGGTCTATGCCCCGTCGAATGAACTGCAGGACCTGGAACAGAAGCTGGCCGACATCAATAAAGAAAAAGAAGCGGCCCTGGCTGGCGAAGACTTTGAAAAATGCGCGTCCCTCCGCGATGCCGGTAAGAAGGTATCGTCGGAAATCTCGGCCCTCCAGAAAGAAAAGAAACAACATGACGATGAAAAGCTCGTCGTCACGGAAAACGATATTGCCGACGTCGTATCCATGTGGACCGGCGTCCCGGTTCAGCAGATTACGGAAACGGAATCGCAGCGCCTTCTCCATCTGGAAGAAGAACTGCACAAACGGGTCATCAGCCAGGACGATGCCGTCACGGCCGTCGCCAAAGCTGTCCGCCGGGCCCGCGCCGGCCTCAAGGATGCCAACCGTCCCATCGGGTCCTTCCTCTTCCTCGGCCCGTCCGGTGTCGGCAAGACCGAACTGGCCCGGACCCTGGCAGCCCAGCTCTTCGGCAGTGCCGACAACATGATACGCATCGACATGAGCGAATTCATGGAAAAATACAGCGTCTCCCGCCTGGTCGGGGCCCCTCCGGGCTATGTCGGCTATGAAGAAGGCGGCGAACTGACCGATGCCGTCCGGGAAAAACCGTACAGCGTCATCCTCTTCGACGAAGTGGAAAAGGCCAGCAGCGACTTCTTCAACCTCCTCCTGCAGGTCCTCGACGAAGGGCGCCTGACCGATTCCAAAGGGCGCACCGTCGACTTCCGCAACACGGTCATCATCATGACCAGCAATCTCGGCGCGTCGCACCTCAAACCGTCGGGGCCGGTCATGGGCTTTTCGACGGGCGGCGACAGTGCCAAAGACCGTGCCGCGTCCTTCGAAGTCGCCAAGAAGGAAATCATGGCCGATGTGAAACGCTTCTTCCGGCCGGAATTCCTCAACCGTATCGACGAAATCATCGTCTTCAAGCCGCTGGAACAGAAGGACCTGCGCCAGATCGTCGACATCCTGCTCAAAGATTTGACCCAGCGCCTCGGCGAAAAAGGCGTCGCTCTCGATTGGACGACGGCTGCCGACGATGTCCTGGTCCAGGAAGGGACGGACTTCGCCTATGGTGCCCGGCCGTTGAAGCGGGCTATCCAGAAGCTCGTCGAAGACCCGATTTCGGAAATGCTCCTCAGCAGCAGCGTCAAGGAAGGCAATACGATCCACGTCGACAGCCTGGATAAGAAGAAGCTCGTCTTTACGACGGAGTAAGGTGACATTATGGCAAAAACAAAGACCCGTTACGTCTGCAGTAACTGTGGCAGTGTGTCCAGCCGCTGGCTCGGCCGCTGCCCGCAGTGCGGCGAATGGAATACCATGACCGAAGAAACGGTCGCACCGGAAGCCCCGAAGGCGGCCCAGAGCATGGTCCGCAGCGGCCCGGCGTCGCAGGCGGCGTCCCTGGCGGATATCGCCATGGAAGATATGGCCCGCATGGAAACGGGCATTGGCGAGCTGGACCGCGTCCTCGGCGGCGGCATCGTCCCCGGGGCACTGATCCTGCTCAGCGGCGACCCGGGCATCGGCAAGTCGACGCTGGTCCTGCAGCTGGCGGCGGCCGTTTGTGAAAAGAACGGTACTGTCCTTTACGGATCCGGTGAAGAATCGGCCGGTCAGATCAAGATGCGCGCCCAGCGCCTGGGAATCGCCACACCGGACCTGATCATCCAGGCCGATACGTCCCTGGACCACATCCTCGACGAAGCCAAAAAACGGCGGCCGGCCCTGCTGGTCGTCGACTCCATCCAGACCATGTACAGCCAGTCCGTCGAAGGCACGCCGGGCAGTCTGGCCCAGATACGCGAGAACACGAGCCGCCTCATGACCTTTGCCAAGAGCGAAGGCATTCCCATCGTCGTCATCGGCCACGTCACCAAGGACGGCGCCATTGCCGGGCCGCGCATGATGGAACACATGGTAGACGTCGTCCTCTACTTTGAAGGAGAACGGAACTACCAGTTCCGCATCCTGCGGGGCATCAAGAACCGCTTTGGCTCGACCAATGAATCGGGACTGTTCACCATGACCAGCAGCGGCCTGTCGGAACTGGAGAACCCGTCCCAGCTGCTCCTGGCCGAACGGGCAGCCGACCAGGCCGGCTCAGCCGTAGCCGCTGTCCTCGATGGCATGCGGCCCATGCTGGGGGAAATCCAGGCTTTGACGGCTCATTCGGTCTTCGCCGTTCCGCGGCGGACGGCATCGGGCATGGACTATAACCGCCTGATCATCCTCCTGGCCGTCCTGGAAAAGCGACTGGGCGTGCCCCTGGGCAGCCAGGACGTCTACATCAACGTCGTTGGCGGCCTGCGCCTGACCGAAACGGCAGCGGACCTGCCCGTCGCCCTGGCAGTCTATTCCAGCCTGCGGGACATCTCCATGGACAGCCGTACCGTCGTCATGGGCGAAGTCGGACTGACCGGCGATATCCGCCGCGTCCCCCAGGCCCTGCGCCGCGTCAAAGAAGCGGCCAAGATGGGCTTTAACACCTTCATCCTGCCTAAAGGCAACCTGGAAGACATCGAAACAGACAAATTCCCGGACTGCCGTTTCCTGGGCGTCGCCACCCTGCGCGAAGCCATCGAAAAGGCCTTCCGCTAACTGCTAATCCCTAGCTGCTAACCACTAAAAAGGGCTTGTCGCCGTGACAAGCCCTTTTCGCTTGCCTTTTTTGAGTAAACCTGTTACGCTAAATTTAGTGGTTAGTGGTTAGTGGTTAGTGGTTAGTGGTTAGTGGTTAGTGGCTAGTGGCTAGTGGCTCGTAGGGGCCGTCCCAAAGGGCGGCCCGCCAGAGGTCCGTTCGGGAAGCCTTTCTGGCCCGCCAGAGGTCTGTCCGGGAAGCCTTTCCAGCCAGTCAGGTGCCGACCGACGGAAGGCGCAAGACGGTTGCTGGAACGGACAGCTGAGGATGGGCGACCCGCCTGACCTGTAGGGGCGCCTACGTGGGGTGGCTGTTTTCCGGCTCCCCTGATAGGGGAGCTGTCAGCGAAGCTGACTGAGAGGTTGATGGCTGGCCGTTAACGATAACTATAACCGGAAAGGAGCATATCATCATGCGAAAATGGATTCATTTAGCCTTCATGACTCTCTGTTTCTTCTGTCTCAGCGGAATTGCCCTGGCCGCTTCAGCCGTGACACCGGACGGCTATTTCAACGGCATCCGCCTGGCCGGCAAAGTCCGCGTCGTCGATTCCTTCCCGGACATCCGTGTCCAGGTCGTCAGCGCCTTTCCGGACCTGCGCGTCCAGACTGTCGACTATTTCCCCGATGACATCGGCCAATGGCAGTTCGTCGATTACGGCGAAGACTTCACGGTCCAATTCGTCGATTCCTTCCCGGACATCCGCATCCAGTTCGTCAACAGTTTCCCGGGAATTCCTTGATAGTGATAGAGGTGATGTTATGTCTGACAATTATAGTGCTGAAATGATTTTTCAACCCAAGTCATATCCTGTTTATACGTATGTTGACCGGTCTTTGGGGAGCAGTACCTATGAAAAAAGAATGAAGCGGGCCATCCGTACTCCAGGTAATTTGGTCGTCGTTTCAGGGGCTTCTAAATCGGGGAAGACAGTGCTTTGCCATCGCGTCGTAGCAGATCGTGAAATTGTCGATCTCAGTGGTTCCCAGATTCGGGAAGCCGATGATTTTTGGGAACAAATAGCAGAAAAATTGGAAGTTCCTACGGAAATCCAAATTATTGAAAGCCAGGGGGAATCTGCCAGAACAAGTACCAAAGGAGAGGGAAAAGTATCCTTGGGTATTTCCGGCAGCCTTAGCCGGCAGGCTGAAAAAGCGCATACGACGGGGAATAGTATTGCCCAAAAAAGCGTCCGGAATAATACGCAGATGATGCGCAGTCTGATCCAGGAAGGCAAGGTACTGGTCATTGACGATTTTCACTATATTGAGCCAGAAGTCCAGCAATATATTGCCCGGACCCTGAAAACGGAACTCTTTCATGGTCTTAAAGCCGTTATCCTGACCTTGCCGCACCGGTCGGACGATGCTATCCGCCTGAACCCCGATTTGATTGGACGGACGACGGTCATTGATATTGCGCCCTGGTCTTTAGATGAATTGAAAAAAATCGCAGAAAAAGGATTTGCCTTGTTGTCTTTCCCCATTACGCCAGAGGCTATAGAAACCTTAGCCAGAGAAAGTATCGCTTCTCCTCAACTGATGCAGGAAAATTGCCTTAGCCTGGCTGAAGAGGCTGGGGAAGAGAACATTTCTGGTGTCACAACAGGGCTTTTACAAAGGGCCTTTTCTATGACTGCTATGAATTACGAATACTATCGGCAGCCTTTGCAGACCGCTTTGAAAGGGCCGGCTCAAGGGCGCAAGCAGCGAAAAAAATACGCATTGAAGAAAGGGCAGCACGTAGACGGATATAAATTACTGCTATTATCCATATCGAAGGATCCACCAGAATTATCCTTTCCTGTAGAAGACATTAAGCAGCGGATTTTAGACCTATTGGCTGATGCGCCAGGAGCTGCTCTGTCTACGCTGTATATAAGCAACATCGTCAACCATATCGAAAAGTCTTTCCAAAAGTCCCTGCCACAACTCGATACGATTGAGTGGAAAGATAAGACACTCTACATTTTAGATCCTTTTTTGCTCTTTTATCTTCGTTGGGATACTGCCTGGAAAGGCTAAAGTTTGTAAAAAAATAAGAGGGCGCAGGTTGCAGTTCGCAGTTCGCAAAAATATACAGCCTGTGGCCGTATGTGTTGGGGCTTGTTGCATTAAGCAAATAACGCATAATGCGACAGCCTCTTTTTTGAGCTTGGATTTGAAAGTTTGATATGATGATTTTGAATTTAAAGCTATCGCCTTAAACATCATACATCAAACTTCAAACATTAAAGAGAGAGGGAATGCGCATGATGACGGAAGCTTTCATGCGATAGTCCCGTTGTGATACAATAGAGAAAATAATGCAGAAAAGAGGAATTTGGATGAAACACTTAGAAGTGGTAGCTGCGATTTTGGAATATAATGGAAAAATTCTTTGTATGGAACGGGGCCAGGGAAAATTTGACTATGTCAGTTTCAAATACGAGTTTCCCGGTGGCAAGATTGAACCGGGCGAAGCCAAGCACACGGCCATTGAACGAGAACTGCGGGAAGAAATGGATGTCCACGTGGCTGTCAAGGAATCGGATTTGTACATGACCGTCCATCATGACTATCCTGATTTTTCCATCACTATGTATGCCTTCTATTGCCATTTAGACAAGCCGGACTTTGTCCGCAAGGAACACGTCGATGCGAAATGGATGGCTCCCGAAGACATGCCGACGCTGGATTGGGCACCGGCAGATGTGCCTATCATGAAAAAGCTTTCTGGAAAGTAGGCGACAGCCATGGGGGAATATGGGGCTTTGGAGCAGTGTTTGCGCGAAGGTTTCATTGATTATACGGTGGAAGCGGACCAACGATATGTTCCTAAAATTCTGACCAATAACAAAGATAAGAAGCGCAAGGTGCTCGATACGATTTTGTCGCAGCTGTACGTTTGCGATTCCTTCTTGTTTTCCGTTGCCTTTTTGACGAAAAGCGGGATTGCCTGCCTGAAAGATGCGCTCATTCAGAACCGGACGGCGACGGGGAAGATTTTAGCGTCGCAGTATTTGAACTTTACGGAACCCGGTGCATTGCGGGAATTGCTGAAGTTTCCCAATGTCGAATTGCGCATGGTGACGGAAGAACGGGCTTTTCACGCCAAAGGCTATCTCTTTCATCGCTCTCAGGCGGGGCCGGAAAATTATACCATGGTCATTGGCAGCAGTAACATGACAGCCAATGCCTTGACGCACAATCAGGAATGGAATGTGTTCTTTACATCGGCAGAAAACGGCTCTCTTATCCGGCAGACGAAGGAAGAATTTGATGCCTTGTGGGATACGGCGGAAGTCGTGGACGAAGCGTGGATTCAGGCCTATGAGTCTGTGTACACGCACAATAAACCGAAACGGCAGTCCGTGTATGTACCTTTTCATAAAATTCAGCCGAACGCTATGCAAAAAGCGGCTTTAGCTGGGATTCAAAAGCTGCGTGACGACGGTCAGGACCGGGGGTTGCTCATTTCAGCGACTGGGACGGGGAAAACCTATTTATCGGCCTTTGACGTCTTAAAAACGCATCCCCGGCGGTTTCTCTTTGTCGTCCATCGGGAGCTCATCGTCAAAAGTGCACGGGACAGCTATGTCCGAATTGGCATTAATCCCGCTGATACGGGGCTGCTGACAGGGCACGATAAAGAAATGGACAAGCCCTATATTTTTGCGACCATTCAGACCTTGGCCCAGGATGAAATTCTCCATACCTTTGCGCCCGATGCTTTTGACTATATTGTCATCGACGAAGTACATCATGGCGGAGCTGCGACGTACCAAAAGGTCATTGGCTATTTTCGGCCAAAATTTCTGTTAGGCATGACGGCGACGCCGGAACGCTCCGACGACTTCGATATTTATGCCTTGTTCCATCATCATATTGCCTATGAAATCCGCTTGCACGACGCCTTGGAAGAAAACATGCTCGTTCCGTTTCACTACCACGGCATCAGTGAAATCACCGTCGATGGCAAAGTGTTAGATGACATGAGTGATTTTGCCCTTTTGACTTGTGAAGAACGTGTAAAACATATATTATATTACGCTGACTTATATGGCAGTGATGCCGACCGCATCAAAGGCCTCGTCTTTTGCCGCAATGTAGACGAAGCGCAGGCCTTGGCTGAAGCCTTTCGCCAGCATGGGAAACGGGCCGTCGCCTTGACGGGTGCGTCGCGCGAAAGCGAACGGAGTGAAGCGATTCGTCATTTAGAGGCGAAAGCGGCCGAAGACCCGCAGTATCTCGATTACATTTTCACTTGTGATATTTTCAATGAAGGCGTCGACATTCCCCAGGTCAATCAGGTCATCATGCTGCGGCCGACGACGTCGGCTATCGTCTTTGTCCAGCAGTTAGGCCGGGGGCTGCGCAAATATCCGCATAAGCGCTATTTGGAAGTGCTCGATTTCATCGGCAACTATGAAAATAACTTTTTGCTTCCCATTGCCCTGTTTGGCGATAGGACGTATGATAAAGACTTCGTCCGCCGCCTCATGCAGGTCAATTTTCTGCCGGGGCCGACGTCGGTTCATTTTGATGACATCGCCAAAGAACGGATTTACGCGGCTATTGATGCCAAAAGTGCTTTGGCAGACCTGCGGGATTTGAAAGAATCGTACCGTAATATGGCTTACCGCTTGGGCCGCCAGCCGATGATGATGGATTTTGTCCGCTTTGGCGACAAGGACCCGGCGCTGTTCGTTGCTAAGAAGGAGTCCTTTTTTGAGTTTGTTCAATACATGGAGCCCTATGACTCGACGCTGAATGCATCGCATCGGGCTGTGCTGAAGATGATGAGCCTGGAACTGGCCAATGGCAAGCGCATAGAAGAATTGCTGGTCTTGCGCCATTTGCTGACAGAAGATTCCTGGCCTACGGCGGCCCTGGCTAAGGAAATGAGTGAAACATACCATTTCCTGCCGTCTGCGGAAACGATGGAAAGCGTGGCCCGCCTGCTGGATTTGCAATTTTTCACTAAAACGGCCAGAAAAAAATACGGCAGCCAGCCGCTTATTTCCTTTGAAAACCATGCTTATACAGCGACTCCCTATTGGAACGATTTGAAAGAAAATGAAGAATTTCAGCGCTATGTTCGTGATATCCTCGACTATGGAACGTATCGTTTTGAAAGCCTCTACGTTCACGATGAACCGGAAATCATTCAGGGCTTTGTCCGTTATGGCCGCTATTCCCGCAAAGACGTGTCACGCATCCTTAATTATGAAACGAACCGTGAAGGCACGCTCAATGGCTATCAGATTGTCGGCGCCACGTGTCCTATTTTTGTTACCTATGAGAAGCGCGACGACATTTCGGCCAATACGAAGTACGAAGACCAGTTCGTCTCGCCGCAGCAGTTCAGCTGGATGACGCGGGCCCGGATTCGCCTGACGTCGTCACAGATTCCAGCTATTCGCAATGAACACACGCGGAAACTGCTGTTCGTGAAAAAGAGCGATGCCGAAGGCTCTGACTTCTATTACATGGGAGATTTGACGGTATTAGGCGATCCTGTCGAAACGACGATTGCCGATGGCAAAGGGCAGCAGCTGCCTATCGTCAATTTCCAGTTCCTCTTGGACAAGCCTGTTGAAGATAAGCTCTATCGGTATCTGTGTGAGTGAGTCGTTGACTCAAAAATATAGATAAGTTATACTTTAGTAAGATACGATTTACTAAATTACGATTTACTAAATAGAGGAAAGAGGGGAATGGCTATGTTCGTCGGTCGCAGGTCTGAGTTGGCTATGATGCAGCGCCGTTATGAACGGCATGGGTATGAATGTATCGTCCTTTACGGGCGCCGCCGTGTGGGGAAGACGGCACTGATACGGGAGTTCATCCGGGACAAGGCGGCTATCTTTTTCACTGGAATGGAAACGACGGCCCAGGAAAACCTGGATAGTTTCAGCCAGTGTATTTATGATTTCCAGGGCGGGGATGGGACGGCCCCGGTATATCCGGATTTCCAGGCTGCTTTCGATGCGATTACGGGACTGGCTGCAACGAAAAAACTGGTCCTGGTCATCGACGAGTTCCCGTATCTGGCTAAATCGTATCCTGGGATTTCTTCTTTGCTCCAGGTCCAGATCGACCATGTCTGGAAGGATAAGGATATATATTTGATTCTTTGCGGTTCTTCCATGAGTTTTATGGAAAAACAGGTCTTAGGTCATCAGAGCCCTCTGTTTGGGCGGCGGACGGCTCAGCTGAAGCTGCAGCCGTTCACGATTTTCGAGGCCCAGAAATTTTTCCCTGATATGGATCCAGAAAAACTGGCTGTCCTGTATGGACTGACTGGAGGGGTCCCGCTTTATCTGGGACAGATGCGGCGCGACGCGACGATTGATGAGGATATTATAGAAAATTTCCTGGATCCCATGGCTTATCTCTTCGAGGAACCGGCTAATTTCTTGAAACAGGAAGTGCGGGAGCCTGCTACGTATAATGCCATTATCCAGGCCGTCGCGACGGGAAGTACGAAAATCAGTCAGATTGCGACAAAAACGGGGCTGGAAGTCAGTGCCTGTGCCGCGTATTTGAAGAACCTCATCGGCCTGGGCATCATTAAGAAAGAATATCCTTTTGGGGAAAGTCATTCTCGGAAAAGCATCTATCTGCTAAAGGACAGTATGTTCCGCTTTTGGTATCGTTTCATCCCTGCGCATTATTCCCAAATCCAGAACGGCATGGCTGCCGTAGCCTGGCAGCGGATCAAGCCGCATTTGCCGGATTTCATGGGGCAGGTATTCGAGGAAATCTGCTTGCAATGGTTATGGCGTGAAAATGCTGGTGGCCGTCTTCCTATTGTATTTGATGAAGCCGGGCGTTGGTGGGGAGGCGACCCGCGGACCCATAAGCAGACTGAAGTGGATATCGTCGCTGGCAATGCGGAAGGCGAATTGCTTTTAGGGGAATGTAAATGGCGGAATGAGCTGGTGGACCAGGATGTATTGGAATTACTGCTCTACCGGAGCGGACTTTTCCAGGCCGTGAACAAGGAATACATTCTCTTTGCCAAGCGTGGTTTTTCTGAACGATGCCGCCGTGAAGCAGAAGGAAATGAGCATATCCATCTCGTCACGTTCGACCAGATGATGCGTCACAGACTGTAGTCTGTCTCCGCAAAAACTTTACACGCCACCTGTGGTACATTGACGGGAAATGTGGTAAACTAGTATAGTTATAGAAGTATATACAAAGGGGAGGTGTTTTTTTACTCTATGGAAGATAAATATGAATCGGGCCATGAGGAGCCGAAATCGAAGAAATTCAATGGCCGTAATGTGGCTGATAACATTATGAAAGGTGTCATCGTCCTGATTATGGCTGTCATTTTCGTCATGATTGCCGACCAGGTCATTACGACGCCCTTCATCAGTGCCGAAATCGAAGGGGAATTTTTCCACGGCAGTATTTTTGGTACGACGATTATCACTATCGTAGCCTATATCATCGGCATCATCGTCGGTGCGCTGGTGGGCTATGGGATTTCACCGTTCGTGCTGCGCCTCATCTGGGCGGCCATTCACCGCATCGAATCGGGTCTGAATGATTTCGAGAGCCAGGACATCATCGTCGGGACGCTGGGGTTGCTTTTTGGACTTATCATTGCGAATTTAATTGGCCTAGCGTTTGCCCGCCTGCCGATTATCGGGGCCTATGGGCCTATCGTCTTCAGCATCGTCTTTGGCTACGCCGGCATGAGCATCGCTATCCGTAAGAAGAGCGAAATCATCGCCCTGGCAGGCAATCTGCGCCTGGGCCGGTCCGGCAAGGACCATGGCGGCAAGCATAAGGACATGGAATTTTCCGGCAAGCTCCTCGATACGAGCGCCATCATCGACGGCCGTATCGCCGAGATTTGCAGTACCGGCTTCCTCGAAGGGCCGCTGCTGGTGCCGGTCTTTGTTTTGGAAGAATTGCAGCTCATCGCCGATTCGTCGGACCTGTTGAAGCGCAATAAAGGCCGCCGTGGCCTGGATATCCTGAAGCAGATGCAGGAAGATAATTACGTCGAAGTCCGCATCATCAACGACGATTTCGACGATGTCCAGGGTGTCGATTCCAAGCTCGTCCGCCTGGGCCGCAAGATCAATGCCAAAGTCGTCACCAACGACTATAACCTCAATAAAGTCGCCGCCCTCCAGGGCGTGGCCGTCCTCAACATCAACGACCTGGCCAATGCCCTGAAACCGGCCCGCATCCCTGGGGAACACATGAACGTCCTCATCGTCAAGGCCGGCAAGGAAGAGAACCAGGGCGTCGCTTATCTCGATGACGGCACGATGATCGTCGTCGAAGATGGCCAGAAGTACATCGGTTCTACCGTGCCCGTTACGGTAACGTCTGTCCTGCAGACGTCGGCTGGGCGCATGATATTCGTCAAGATTGCAAATGAGTAGGTGAAATGTGTGAAAGTATCTGTCATCGTCGTAGCGGCCGGCACAGGGAGCCGCTTCGGCTACGAGCGGAACAAGCTCTTCTATCCCTTGTGCGGCGAGCCCGTCCTGACCCATACCCTGCGCCACATCTTTGCCGCCCGGTCGGTCAGTGAAGTGGTCATCGTCCATTCCCGCGTCGATGAGAAGGAAATCCGCCGCCTCGTCGATGATCTCCATCCCTGCCAGCCTGTGCGCTATGCCCTGGGCGGCGCCGAACGGGAAGACTCGGTCTATAACGGCCTCATGGCCGTCGGCCGCGATATGGATGTGGTCATGGTCCACGACGGGGCCCGGCCTTTTGCCGGCCCGGACTGGTATGACCAGGGGGCGGCCATGATGGAAACGGCCAGGGCTGCCATTTACGGCATCCCCCTCAAGGATACGGTCAAGGTCCGCGGCGACGACGGCCGCCTGCATACGCTGAACCGCAGCCGCCTGGTCGCTGCCCAGACGCCGCAGATCTTTCACCGCGACCTGCTCATGGAAGCCCATGAGCACGCCCGGACTGAAGGCATCCAGGCTACGGATGATGCATCCCTCGTCGAGGCCCTGGGCGTACCGGTGGTCATCCTCGAAGGGAGCGAGAAGAACCGCAAGGTGACGACGCGCGACGACATCCCTATCCTGTCCCTGTACATGAAGGGCCGGGAAGTCCAGCGCATCGGTACGGGCTATGACGTCCATCGCCTGAAAGCAGGGCGGCGCCTGGTCCTGGGCGGTGTCGAGATTCCCTTTGAACGGGGCCTCGATGGACACTCCGACGCCGACGTCGTCATCCATGCCATCATGGACGCCCTGCTGGGAGCCGCCGGGCTCCGCGACATCGGGACGTATTTTCCCGATACGGACCAGGCCTTCAAGGATATTTCCAGCCTGGTCCTCCTGGAAAAGGTCCGCCACCTGCTGCGGGAGAAATGCTGCCGCATCGTCAACCTAGACGTGACCTTATTGGCACAACGGCCTAAGATCAAGCCCTATGTGCCACAGATGATTGCCAATATTGCCGAGGCCCTGCGTATCCCCAAGGCCGCCGTCTCCGTCAAGGCGACGACGACAGAGAAACTGGGATTCGTCGGCCGGGAAGAAGGCATGGCAGCCCAGGCGGCAGCCATGGTCCTTAGCTATCAATAATACATATATAGTTTTTAGGAGGAATTTTTTATGTCACAGGAAGTACGCGTTCGTTTTGCTCCGAGCCCAACAGGCCCGTTCCACATCGGCGGTGCCCGTTCGGCACTGTTCAACTACCTCGTTGCCAAGCACAACCACGGTAAGTTCGTCGTCCGCATCGAAGATACGGACCGCAAGCGTTCGACGTCGGAATCGGAAGAAAACATCAAGGAAGCCTTGAAATGGCTGGGCATCACCTGGGATGAAGGCATCGACGTCGGCGGTCCTGATGGCCCGTACCGCCAGACCGAACGCCTGGGCATTTATCAGAAATATACGGAAAAGCTCTTAGCCGAAGGCAAGGCTTACTACTGCTTCTGCACACCGGAAGAACTGGAAGCCGAAAAGCAGGCCCAGCTGGCTAAAGGCGAAACGCCGGTCTACTCCGGCAAATGCGCCGACCTGCCCAAGGAAACGGTCGAACAGTACCTCAAGGAAGGCCGTCCCCATGTCATCCGCATCAAGACGCCGAAGAACGAAACGATTGAACTGGACGACCTCGTCCGCGGCCACGTTTCCTTCGACTCCAACAATGTCGGCGACTTCGTCATCGTCAAATCCGATGGCATCCCGGTTTACAACTACTGCGTCGTCCTCGACGATGCCCTGATGCACATCACCCACGTCATCCGCGCCGAAGAACATCTGTCCAACACGCCGCGCCAGCTGGTCATCTACAAGGCCCTGGGTTTTGAAGCTCCGAAATTTGCCCACGTATCGCTCATCCTCGGCGCTGACAAGAAGAAGATGAGCAAGCGCCATGGGGCTACGTCGGTCCAGCAGTACCGCGATATGGGCTATCTCCCCGATGCCCTGGTCAACTTCCTGGCCCTCCTCGGCTGGACGCCGGAAGGCGATCAGGAAATCTTCAGCCGCGATGAACTCATCGAACAGTTCACCCTCGACCGCGTCGCCAAGAATCCGGCCGTCTTCGACATCGAAAAACTCAACTGGATCAACTTCCATTATATGAAACAGCTCGATGAAGACCAGCTCTATGCCGTCTGCCTGCCGCACCTCCAGAAGGCCGGCTATGCCAGCGAAAACCCGGACGAAAAGGAAGCCGCTTGGCTCAAGGCTATCTGCGCCGCCATGCGCGAACACGTCCAGTACGGTGCCCAGATCGTCGATGCCGCCAAGGTCTTCTTCACCGATGACCATGCGCCGGAAAATGAAGAAACGGCTGCCGTCCTCAAAGAAGAAACGGCTCCGTCCGTCCTCCAGATGTTCCGCGATGAACTGGCTGCCCTCGACGACGTCACGCCCGACACAGTACAGCCTTTGTTCAAGAAAATCCAGAAGGGCCTCAAGGTCAAGGGCAAGTTCGTCTACATGCCGATCCGCGTCGCCATCACCGGTGTCATGCACGGCCCGGACCTGAATGTCATCGTCGCCCTCATGGGCCGCGACAAAGTCCTGGCCCGCCTGGACGAAACGTTGGCCTAAAGGGCTTGACATGAGCCCGATTATTGGGTACTATATACATACATATTAACTAATAATATGTATCAAATAAGAATCTGCGATGATCAAAATGAGTTGCAGTGGCATCCGACAGAGAGGAAGGGTCACGGCTGAGAGCCTTTCCAGGTCATAAAACTGCAATGCTGCCTTTGTGAGCAGGCCGGGTGAAAGGAGTAATCCGGTCCGGGTGCGCCCGTTACTGCGCAGTAAAGATTACGGCACTGCCGTAAAAACAGAGTGGAACCACGGGCCACCGTCTCTGTCATCGGGGATGGTGGCCTTTTTGTTCAAATTTCAGGGAGGTTACCGTATGAGAGAACTGAAAGTATATAATACATTGACCCGCAAGAAAGAAACCTTCGTACCCGTCACGCCGGGCCAGGTCAAGATGTATGTCTGCGGCATCACGCCGTACAACCATTCCCACATGGGCAATGCCCGTCCTTTCGTCACATGGGACGTCATCAAACGCTATCTGGAACACTTGGGCTATGAAGTCACGCACATCCAGAACTTCACCGATGTCGACGACAAGATCATCAATGCTGCCAACGGGGAAGGCGTCACGTGGGATACCATTTCCAACCGCTATATCGCGTCGTACTTCGACGTCATGGACAAGCTCCACATCCGCCGGGCCGACAAGTATCCCCGCGTCTCGGAACACATGGATGAAATCATCCACATGGTCCAGACCCTCATCGACAAAGGCTATGCCTACGTCATCGACCACGATGTCTATTACAGCGTCGAAAAATTTGCCGACTATGGTAAATTGAGCGGCCGCAGCCTCGACGACATGATGGCCGGCGCCCGCATCGAAGTCGACGACCGCAAGCATAATCCCATGGACTTCGCCCTCTGGAAAGGCGCGAAACCGGGCGAACCGTCGTGGGACAGCCCCTGGGGCAAAGGCCGTCCGGGCTGGCACATCGAATGCTCGGCCATGAGCAACAAATACCTCGGCGATACCTTTGACTTCCATGGCGGCGGCAGCGACCTCATCTTCCCGCACCATGAAAACGAAATCGCCCAGTCCGAAGCCTTTACGGGCAAGAAACCGATGGTCAAGTATTGGCTCCACAACGGGTTCATCACCATCAACTCCGAAAAGATGAGCAAGTCCCTGAACAACTTCTTCTTAGTCAAGGACGTCCTGGAACACTACAGCCCGGATGCCCTGCGCTTCTTCCTCATTTCCAACCATTACCGCAGCCCCTTGGACTTCAGCGACGAACGGCTGGAAGAAATGACGCGCAGCCTCGAACGCTTGGGCACGGCAATCGACAATGTCCTGGAACTTCTGGCCATGCCGGCCGGTGCTAAATCGCCGGAAGCCCAGCAGCTCCTGGAAACGGCCCACAAAGACGAAGAAGACTTTGAAAACGCTATGTGCGACGACTTCAATACGGCTCTGGCCAGCGCAGCGATGTTCGACCTGGCCAAGAACGTCAACATCTTCAAGAACGCCGTCGTCAACAATGGCGTCCCCGTCGATTCGGCGGCCATGTCGGAAGTCAAACGTGTCTTCAAGACCTTTACGGACATCCTCGGCATCCTCGAAGACCGCTGGACCGGCAAGAAGGAAGATGCCAGCAGCAAGGATTACGACGACCTCATGCAGGCCATCCTCGACATCCGTCAGGAATGCCGCGCCCAGAAGCAGTACGCCTTGGCCGATGCCATCCGCGACAAACTGGCTGCCCTGGGGATTACCATCGAAGATTCGCCGCAGGGAGCGCGCTGGAAAAAGTGAAATTCAAACAACTGCAAGCACTGAAGAAACGGGCCTATCAGGCCTTTGCCGATGGCAGGCGCCTCGACGTGCCCGAACAGGATGCGGCCCATCTCGACTCGATCAACCTGGCCTTTGTCGGCGATGCCTATTACGCCCTGACGCTGCGCAAGCGCCTGGTGGAAACAGGCATCCCTCATGTCCAGGTCCTGCACACGCTGGCAGCGGAATTCGTCTCCGCCAAGGCCCAGGCCTATGTCTACCGCCGCATCCACGACGAACTGACGGACGAAGAAAAGGCCATCTGCCAGCGGGCCCGCAATGCCTATACCCTGGCGCCGAAGAGCGCTACCGTCGCCGAATACCACGATAGTACGGCCCTGGAAGCCCTGGTGGGGTACCTGGTCATGGCCGGCCGGGCAGAACGGCTGGATGCCGTCATGGTCCGGGTCTATGAAGAAACGAAAGCCTATTGTAATGAAAAACATGGAGGAATGGAATGAGTGAGGCAAATATCATCATCGGCCGCAACAGTGTCACCGAAGCCCTGAAGGCCGGCCGGTCCATCACCAAACTGTACGTCGCAGCCGGCAACGAATCGCAGCCGCTGCAGCGCATCCGCGATTTGGCAGGGCAGCGGGACATCCTCGTCGAAGATGTGCCCCTGAAGGTCCTCAACCACCTGGCACCGGGCAACCGCCACCAGGGCGTCATCGCCTTTGCCAAGCCCGTGGAATACGCGGATCTGACGGATGTCCTCATCGCTGCCGATGAAAAGGGGAAGGTCCCGTTCCTGGTCCTTCTCGACGGCATCGAAGACGTCCACAACATGGGGGCCATCATCCGCACGGCGGAATGTGCCGGTGTCGACGCCGTCCTCCTGCCCAAGCGGCGGACGGCGCCTATCAACGAGACCGTCGGCAAGACGTCGGCCGGTGCTGTCGAATACATGCCTCTCGTACAAATCGGCAACATCGCCCAGACCCTGAAGCAGCTCAAGAAGCGCGGTTTCTGGGTCATCGGCGCCGATATGGACGGCGAGACGGATTATTTCCACAGTTCCCTGACGGATCCCGTCGTCCTGGTCATCGGCAGTGAAGGCCGGGGCATTTCGCACCTGGTCAAAGAGACGTGCGACGTCCTGGTCCAGATTCCCATGTTCGGCCACGTCAATTCCCTCAACGCCTCCGTCGCAGCGGCGCTGCTCATGTATGAAGTCGTGCGGCAGCGGCAGGCAGGCGAATAAATTAGATAAGCGAGGTAACGATTATGCAGGCAGCGTCCAATGCAGAAGAAAAACATGACCGCTTTGCAGGCATGACAGATGAAGAAATCGTACGCATCGCCCAGGAAGAGAACGATGGCAAAGCGGCCGATTATATCGTCAACAAGTATCGCAACTTCGTCAAATCCAAAGCCCGTGCCTACTTCCTGGTCGGCGCAGACCGGGATGACATCATTCAGGAAGGCATGATCGGTCTTTACAAGGCGACACGGGATTTCCGCGGCGACAAGCTGTCCTCGTTCCGGGCCTTTGCCGAGTTATGCATTACCCGGCAGATCATCACGGCCATCAAGACGGCGACGCGGCAGAAACACATACCCCTCAACTCGTATGTGTCCCTCAACAAGCCCGTCTATGAAGAAGAATCGGACCGGACCCTGCAGGACATCCTGTCGGGCATCCGCGTCAGCGATCCTGAAGAACTGGTCATCAGCCGCGAAGAATTCAATGATATCGAACTGAAGATGAATGAGATCCTCAGCGATCTGGAATGGCAGGTCCTGACAGCCTATCTCGACGGCAAATCCTATAACGAGATGTCCCGCCAGCTGCACCGGCACGTCAAGTCCATCGACAATGCCCTGCAGCGGGTCAAACGCAAGCTGGAACATTATCTGGAAACGCGCAATGCCGAAAAAGAAACGGAACCCGATGAGAAAGCCAAAGAACCTATTGATAGAAAAGCTAAATGAGTGTACAATAGTACTGTTAGCGTCATTGTGTGAGGAGGATTAACGTGATCACAGCATTAGAAATCATCGTTGTCATTTTGGCACTGCTCATCATCGGTGTCGTCGTGGCCCAGAAGAGCAAGACCCAAGGCATGGGCGCCGGCTTTGGCGGCGGTGCGGAAGACTTGTTCGGGAGCCGGGCCCGCGGTATGGATGCCCTGCTTTCCAAACTGACTATCGTCTTGTCGATAGCATTTGCCATTTGTACATTGCTGTTAGGCAGACTGATGCATACTTTTTAATGAATTCTTAGGGGCTGTCGCATATGCGGCGGCTCCTTTTTTCTAACTACTGCGATTGGAGGAGGGGACTATGGATTTACAGCTGGCTCATGATATAATAAGTATATGTAATGAAGACAGCGGCGGCGCGACGGTCGAAGACTGTGCCGAACGGCTTGGCATCACGGGCGCCCGGCTGGCTGACGTATTTGACACATTTGAAGAATTAGTGAGGAGTGAGAAGCTCATGAGAATCGCAGGAGACCGGTATATCTCGGCGAAACAACCCCAGGAAATCACCGGTATTTATAAAGGCTATACGCCGACTTTCGGGTTCGTCCTCAGTGAAGACCTGACGGAAGACGTATACATTGCCGAACAGAACCGCCACACGGCCATGAACAACGATAAGGTTACGGTCCGCATCCTGCACAGCGGCGATGGCCGACACAAACAGGAAGGGGAAATCGTATCCATCGTCGAACGGGCCAACAAGACCCTGGTCGGCACGTTCCAGCTGGAAAAGCACAGCGCCTTCGTCACGCCCGATGACGAACGGATCCGTGAAGACGTCTACGTGCCCCTCGACAAGACCGGCGGCGCCCGCAGCAGTGCCCGCGTCCTGGTCAAGATCACCAAGTGGCCTGAAGAAGGGCGCAAAGCCGAAGGGGAAGTGACGGAAGTCCTCGGCTATGACGGCGATAAGGACCTGGATATCAAGGTCATCATGGCCCGCCACGGCCTGCCTTTCGATTTCCCGGACGACGTCAAGAAGGAAGCCGCCAAGATCGACATGACGGTCACCATGGAAGAAGGGCGCCGCGATTACCGCGACCGCCAGCTCATCACCATCGACAGCGAAGATGCCAAGGACCTGGACGACGCCATCGACGTCGTCCGCCTGCCGAACGGCCATTTCCGCCTGGGCGTCTACATCGCCGACGTCAGTTACTACGTCCGCCCGGGCTCGGCCATCGACCAGGAAGCGTATAACCGCGGTACCAGCGTCTACCTCGTCGACCGGGTCATCCCCATGCTGCCGACGGTCCTCTCTAACGGCATCTGCAGCCTGAACGCCAATGAAGACCGGTATTCCATGACCTGCGTCATGGAAATCGACGAAGAAGGCAAAGTCCTCAAGGCCGACATCGGGCCGGCCGTCATCCGGGTGAAACGGCGCTGCAACTACGTCGAAATCCGCAAGGCCCTCCTGGAAGGCATCGTGCCGGATGACCTGCAGCCCTTCATGCCCATGCTCAATGAACTGCGGGCTTTGTCGACGATCCTCAAGAACATGCGCCTCCGCCGCGGGGCCATCGACTTCGATTTCCCCGAATATAAGGTCATCCTTGACCCGGACGGCGTACCGCTGCGCCTGGAAAAACGGGAACGGACCATTGCCGAACAGATCGTCGAAGAAAGCATGCTCATCGCCAACGAAACGGTGGCCTGCTATCTCCGCGACAGCGAAAACCCGTCGGTCTACCGTATCCATGAGCTGCCCGAACCGGAACGGCTGGAAATGATGCGCACCGTTTTGTCGAGTTTCAACCTGCCCATGCCCGATACGGAATCGGTCAAGCCGGCTGATTTCCAGAAGCTCCTGGAAATGACCAAGGGCACCGATGAAGCTGCCGTCGTCCAGACCATCGCCCTGCGCTCCATGCAGCAGGCCCGCTATTCGACGACCAATGCCGGTCATTTCGGGCTGGCTTCGCAGTGTTATACTCATTTCACGTCGCCTATCCGCCGGTACCCGGACCTCATGGTCCACCGCCTGATCCGCCAGTACCAGCGCCGGGGGAAACTGACGGAAGAAGAATCCCAGCAGTCCCTGTCGTACCATACCATCGCCGCCGACCAGGCCAGCTCGCGCGAACGCATCGCCGTCGAAGCGGAACGGGAAACGGACGACCTCAAGAAGTGTCAGTACATGCTGCCCTTCATCGGCCAGCCTTTTGAAGCGCACATTACGGGCATCACGTCTTTCGGCCTCTTCGTAGGCCTGGAAAACGGTATCGAAGGTCTGGTCCATATTTCCCTGCTCACCGACGACGATTATGAATTCGATGAAGCCTCGTATACCCTGCGCGGCCAGCACGGCGGCAAGGTCTACCGCTTAGGCGATGCCATGGAAGTCACCCTGGCACAGGTCAATGTGGAAAAATGCGAAATCGACTTCGTCCCGGGCCGCTACGAATCGCTGGCAGACGTCCAGCAGCTCATGGCAGCCAGTGCCGAACGGCGCCATAAACGGAAGCACAGTGACAAGAAGGATACCGATACCAAGCGCAACTGGTTCGCCGGCGCCATCGGCAAGAAGGGCAAGAAAGACAAAAAGGACAAGAAGGGCCGCAAGGACAAGAAATCCGGCCGCAAAGCCGCGCGCAAGGGCAAGGGCAGCAAGAGCCGCCGCGGCAAAAAGAAGAAGAAATAGGAGGAATTTGCTTTGGCAACGTCACCGACAAAAGGTGTGAAATATATTTCGGACAACCGCAAGGCCCGTCACGATTATTTTATCCATGAAACGTATGAAGCAGGCATTGCCCTGACGGGGACGGAAGTCAAGTCCCTGCGCCAGGGCAAGGTCAATCTGAAGGACAGCTTCTGCCGCATCGAGAACGGCGAAGTCTTCCTCCTGGGCATGCACATCAGCCCTTATGACCAGGGCAACCGCTTCAACCACGATCCCCTGCGGACGCGCAAGCTCCTGCTCCATAAATATGAGATCATCAAGCTCTTGGGCAAGATCCAGGAAAAAGGCTATACCCTCATCCCCCTCAATCTCTATTTCAAGAAGGGGAAGGTCAAAGTGACCGTTGCCCTGGTAACAGGGAAGAAGCTCTACGACAAGCGGCAGGCCCTGGCCGAAAAAGAAGCCAAGCGCGATATCGAACGCCGCATGAAGAGCCGTAACTATTAATAGAAGGAGCATCGTCTATGAATACAGAAGATCCAAAAATCCTTTCCAATCACGAACGGGACAGCTTCCGCGGCCAGACCATCGATGAAGATGGGACGGTCCACGACCAGAAGTCCCTCTATGAAGAACGGCTGCGCCAGCAGCAGGAAGCGCACCACGGCATCCATATCGTCACGTCCGGCCTCTCATGGCGGGTCAAACTGGCCCTGGGCTTCATCGTCTTCTGCATCGTCGCCGTCATCATCGGCGCCCTGGGTTTCATCATCATGGCCATGCCCTACCTCTTGGGCATCTTCGTCATTTACTGCATCTACAGCATCGTCAGCTCCCTGCTGCATCGCTGAGAATTGTTGCAGCCGGCTTCGGACATCAATCATCACCAGAAAGGGTATCCCATGAAAGAGAATATCGTCATCATCGACGGCAGCAGTCTGCTCTACCGGGCATTTTATGCCATCCCGCATCTGACCGATGCCCAGGGGCATCCGACGAATGCCGTCTATGGTTTTTTGAATATGTTATTGAAATTATACGGGGAACTGGACCCGCAGTACGTCGCCGTCGCCTTCGACAAGAGCAAGCACACTTTCCGCAACGATTTGTTCGACGGCTACAAGGCCACGCGCAAGCCGGCGCCGGATGACCTGCGGCCGCAGTTCGCCCTGATCCGCGAAGTCCTGGCCTGCCTGGGCATCTGCGTCCTCGAACAGGAAGGCTACGAAGGGGATGACATCATCGGCACCCTGGCCCGCCGCACGGCAGCAGATGGCTATGCCGTCGCCGTCGTCACCGGCGACCGCGACGCCCTGCAGCTGGTCACGGACGACGTCACGGTCTACCTGACCAAGAAGGGCATCACCAACATGCTGGCCGTCACGCCGGCCGTCATGGAAGCCGAATACGGCTACACGCCGGCCCAGGTCATCGACATGAAAGCCCTCATGGGCGATACGGCCGACAACATCCCCGGTGTCCCCGGCGTCGGTGAAAAGACGGCGCTCAAGCTCATCACCCAGTTCGGCAGCGTCCACGGCGTCTATGAACACCTGGATGAAGTGAAGGGCAAGAAGTTGCAGGAAAAACTGGCCGACAACAAGGACAAGGCCGTCTTGTCCAAAGACCTGGCCACCATCCGCTGTGACGTGCCCCTTGATTACACCATGGACATGTTCCAGCCCCAGCCGCGTCAGGAAGACGTGGCCCAGCTCTTCCGCAGCCTGGGCTTCCGCAATCTACTGGAACGCTTCGCGGCTTTCGACCGTTTCTCCCACCTGGCAGACGCTGCGGCACCGGCAGCCGCCATCCAGGTCATGGACGCGCCGGGAGCGGAAAGTCTGAAGGGGAAGACCGTCGCCGTCGCCGCCCATTATGACGGCAGCCAGCCCATCCCGGCTGTGACGGCCCTGGCCATGGCTGTCGAAGACGGTGCCTTTGTCGTCGCCGAAAGCGATTACGACGCTTATCTGGCCGTCCTGCCCGAAGCGGCGGCCGTCGTCACCGATGACGGCAAGGACCTGACCAAAGTAGTGTCCCGCGTCGCAGCCGGCCGCCTGCCCCTGAAGGACATCATCCTGGCGGCTTATCTCCTCGACCCGACGCGGACGTCCTATGGCCTGACGTATATTTCGGAAACCTTCGATGTCAGCCTGGATGAAAGCACGGAAGACGACGGGCAGAAACTGGCCTGTGATGCGGCCTTTGCCTTACAGGTCTGGCCGAAAGCGGCTGCTGAACTGGACAAGGCCGCGCTCATGAAGCTTTACGACACCATCGAAGAACCGCTCATCCATACCCTGGCCGTCATGGAAATGAATGGCTTCGCTGTCGATACGGACCGCCTCATGGCTATGAAGAGCGAATTATCCCGCCAGGCCGATGCCCTGGAAGAAGCCATTTACGAGGACGCCGGCGAAACGTTCAACATCAATTCGCCGAAACAGCTCGGCGTCATCCTTTTCGAGAAATTGCAGCTGCCGGTCATCAAGAAGACCAAGACCGGCTATTCGACGGACAGTGCCGTTCTCGATGCCCTGCGAGACAAACATCCCATGATTGACAAGATCCTGCGCTTCCGGGCACTGAAAAAGCTCATTTCGACCTATCTCGACGGCCTGGAACCGCTCATCGTGCCGGAAACGGGCCGCATCTATACCCATTTCAACCAGATGGTCACGTCGACGGGCCGCCTGAGCAGTTCCGACCCGAATTTGCAGAACATCCCTATCCGGACGGAACAGGGCCGCAAGATACGCTCCCTCTTCATCCCCGGTGAAGGTTATGACTATATCGTCTCCGGCGACTATTCGCAGATTGAATTGCGCCTCCTGGCCCATCTATCCCAGGACCCGACCATGATCGACGGCTTCAAGAAGGGCCAGGATATCCACCGCCGGACGGCGTCGGAAGTCTTCGGCATCCCCCTGGACGAAGTCACGCCGGAAGAACGGTCCCATGCCAAAGCCGTCAACTTCGGCATCATCTATGGCATCAGCGACTTCGGCCTGGCCCGGAATATTTCCATTTCGCGACAGAAAGCCAAGGAATACATCGATTCCTATTTCGCCCGCTACAGCACGGTCCACGACTATATGAACGGCCTCATCGCCTCGGCCAAGGAATCGGGCATGGCCGTCACCATGTTTGGCCGCCGCCGGGCTCTGCCGGAAATCAACAGCAAGAACTTCACGCGCCGGTCCTTTGCTGAACGGACGGCCATGAACACGCCCATCCAGGGCAGTGCCGCCGATATCATCAAGCTGGCCATGAACGCCGTCCAGGATGAACTGGAAAAACGCCATTTGAAGAGCCGGCTCCTGGTCCAGGTCCATGACGAACTGGTCCTGGAAGTACCGGCCGGGGAAAAGGAAGAAATCGAAACCCTCCTCAAGGATACGATGGAACACATCGTCGACTTGTCCGTGCCCCTCGTCGTCGACATCCACAGCGGTGCCAACTGGGAAGAAGCGAAGTAGGTGAGACTATGCCGGAATTACCGGAAGTAGAAACGATACGGGCCTTCCTCGACCAGCATGTCCGGGGCAAGACCATTACGGCCATCGACCTGGACCTGCCGCGGCTCATCAAGAATACGACGGCAGCGCGTTTTGAAGCCGCCCTGACCGGCCAGACCCTGGAAGGCGTGAGCCGCCGCGGCAAATACCTTTTTGTCCATTGCAGCGGTTCCTGGTCGTTCCTGGCTCACATGCGCCTGACAGGAAGCCTGCTTTACGAAGAAAGACCCGGCCAGTATGCCGGCCGGGCCATCCATATTGCCTTTACCCTTAGCGAAGGGCGGCTTCTCTACCGAGACATCCGTACCCTGGGCTGCCTGTGGCTCGTGCCGTCAGACGGGCCGACGGGGGTCAAAGGCTATGACAGCCTGGGACCGGATGCCATCAGCCCGGACTTCACGACAGACCGGCTCTATGCGCTCCTGAAAGGCTGCCACCGGCCGGTGAAGACCCTGCTCCTGGACCAGACGAAGGTCGCCGGCCTGGGCAACATCTACGTCGACGAAGCCCTGTTCCGGGCCGGTATCCGGCCCATGCGCCACAGCGACAAGGTGACGAAAAAAGAAGCGGCCCACCTCCATGAAGCCATCGTTGCCGTCCTCCAGGAGGGCCTGGAACACGGCGGCACGACGATCCGCAACTTCATCAGCGGCAACGGCAAAGAAGGCCAGAACCAGGAAAACCTCCGCGTCTATGGCCGCGAAGGTACGCCCTGCACCGTCTGCGGCACGACCATCGAATACACCAAACTCAATGGCCGCGGCACGCACTACTGCCCGAAGTGCCAGCGGTAGGGGCCGCCCAGAGGGCGGCCCCTACCGCAGACCGCAGACCGCAGGCCGCTGTTCGCAGACCGCCTGCCAATCGTAGGGGCGCCCAAGCCTCCCCTCATAGGGGAGGTGGCCCGCAGGGCCGGAGAGGTTAAATGGCAGAAGCCGTCTAAAGGAGGAGTATTATGCATGGGTTGAGTGTCAGGCAGTGGCGGCAGATCTTGGCTATTTTGTCCCGCTATGGCAGCCAGATCGATTGGGTGAAATTATTCGGTTCGCGGGCCCGCGGTGATTATAAGCCCGTTTCCGATGTGGACCTGGCCATTGCCAGTGCCGAAAATCTGGTGACGCCGTTGCAGCTCGATTTCGAACAGAGCCAGCTGCCTTTTACCTTTGACCTCATCGATTACCGGCGTCAGCCAAACCAGAAATTGAAAGAGGCCATAGACAGGGAAGGGAAACTGCTCTGGGCTGTCGATGACAAAGGAGAATGGATGATGACGAAAGAACGATTGCTGCTGAAATGGGAAGACTATCACCAAGCGCTGCACCGCTTGGAAATCGCCTTGACGAAGACCTTGGATGAAGACGACCTTTATCTCGATGCGACCATCCAGCGTTTTGAATTTACCTTTGAATTGGCCTGGAAACTGATGAAAGCCGTTCTGGAATACGAAGGCATCGAAGCCACCAGTCCACGTAGCAGCATCCGCGAGGCTTGGAAACAACATCTTATCGGCGATGCGGAAAAATGGCTGGACATGCAGGTCAAACGCAACCTCTCTTCCCATACCTATAACGAAGAAACGGCTCAAGACATCTACCGCCATATCAAAGAAGAATATATTGTATTGCTGCAGAATTTGGACCAGGAAATACATTCGAGGCTTAATATTTGATACAAAAAGGGCCTGTCGCACGTAATCGTGCACAGGCTCTTTTTATGTATGCAAAAATATCATAGCTTTATGGTCGTTCT
>NZ_JBHYRR010000022.1:0-51647 GCF_047974155.1 Megasphaera jansseni
ATCCCATACGACAAACGATGAACGACCTACGATCAACGTAAAAAGAGGCTGTCTTAATGCGACAGCCTCTTTTTTTATTCATTCATACCGCAAGGCTTCGATAGGATCGAGTTTGGCTGCTTTCCGGGCTGGGTAGATGCCGAAGAAGAGGCCGATGCCGACGGAGAAGCTGAAGGAAATGATGATCGGTGCCGCTGTGATGACCGTCTGGAAGAGGCCTGATTTGGCGATAGCCAGAGCGATACCGACGCCGCAGGCGATACCCAGGAGGCCGCCGATGACGCCGATGACGACGGATTCGATGAGGAACTGCATCATGATGTTCTGGAAGGTCGCTCCCAGGGCTTTACGGATACCGATTTCCCGCGTCCGTTCGGTGACGGAGACCATCATGATGTTCATGATGCCGATGCCGCCGACGATGAGCGAGATGGCGGCGATGCTGCCCAGGAAGAGGGTCAGCATGGTCGTCGTGCTGGTCATGGTTTCCATGAGGCTCGTCAGGTTGCGGACATTGAAGTCGTCTTCCTTGCCGTTCATGATGTGATGGCGCTGACGTAGCAGCGTTTCGACTTCGGACTGGACCTGCTCGATTTTATCGGCACTGGAGACCTGGATATTGATGGAGCGGACATAGGTGATGCCCATGAGGCGTTCCTGGGCCGTCGTCAGGGGGACGATGACGATATCGTCCTGGTCCTGGCCCATGGAAGACTGGCCCTTGCTTTCCAGGACGCCGATAATCTTGTACGGCTGGTTGTTGATGCGGATGTTCTTGCCGACCGGGTTGCTTTCGTCAAAGAGGTTGGACGCGACGGTCGGACCGATGACGGCGACGCGGTTGCGCGAGTTGAGGTCGCTCTGGGTGATGAAGGAACCCGACTGGACGACGAGGGACCGGATGTGCAGGTATTCCGGCGTGACGCCGTAGACCGATGTATTCCAGTTCTGGTTGCCGTTGACGATCTGGTAGGAACTGTTGACCGTCGGCGATACGTAGTCGATGTTCTTAATCTTGTTCTTGATAGCTGTCGCGTCATCGTACTTCAGTTTTTGGTTCGACCCGGCGGCTGAGCGGATACCGCCCTGATTGGTCGATCCGGGCATGACGATGAGCATGTTGCTGCCCAGGCTGGCGATGGAGTTGGTGACGTTCTGCTTGACGCCCATACCGATGGAAATCATGGCAATGACGGCGCCGACACCGATGATGATGCCCAGCATGGTCAGGATGGAACGCAATTTATTGGATAACAGGGCCGTAACGGCAATCTGTACGCTTTCACTAAATAACATCCATGACGACCCCCCTTCCGGCGTCTTTGGTGATCTTACCGTCAGAGAGCAGGAGCTGGCGGTTGGCACAGGCAGCGATTTCCGGTTCGTGCGTGACCAGGATGATCGTCTTGTGCTCTTCGTGGAGTGCCTCGAAGAGGCGCATGATATCTTTCGTCGATTTCGTGTCCAAATTGCCTGTCGGTTCATCGGCCATGATGATGTGCGGGTTGTTGACCAAGGCCCGGGCGATGGCGACGCGCTGGCGCTGGCCGCCGGATAATTCGTTCGGCTTGTGGTGGGCCCACGTTTCCAGGCCGACAGAGCGCAGTTTTTCCATAGCCCGTTCCGACCGTTCCTTACGGCCTACCCCGGCGTAGACCAGGGGCAGGGCGACGTTGTCCAGGGCGGAAATGCGGGACAAGAGGTTGAAGTTCTGGAAGACGAAACCGATGTGCTGGTTGCGGACGACGGCCAGTTCATCGTCACTGAGGTGGGCGACTTCCTTGCCGCCGAGTTTGTACGAGCCCGACGTGGGCCGGTCCAGGCAGCCCAGGATGTTCATGAGCGTCGATTTCCCGGAGCCCGACGGCCCCATGAGGGCAGCGAATTCTCCTTCTTCGATGTTCAAAGTGATACCGGCCAGGGCGGCGAAATCTTCACCGCCGATATGGTATATCTTCGTAATATCTTTCAATTCGATGACATGCTTCATGGCAATGCTTCCTTTACATGGGTGGCGGGCCTTGGCGCCGGGTATTATTCGATGACGACGAAGACTTGCTGGATGCCGTATAGGTGATGGACACTTTGTCGCCTTCGGTCAGGCCGGAGAGGATTTCCACGTATTCATCGCTGTAGATGCCCGTCGTGACCGGGACCTGTTCGGTCTGTCCGTTGGCATCGACGCGGATGACATAAGACCCGGAATCGTTGGTCTTCAAAGCGGCGATGGGGACGACGAGGGCATTGTCTTTTTGCGACGTCGTAATATCGACGCGGGCCGTCATGCCCAGTTTCAGGACGTCGTCAGGGTCGTCGACGTCGAGGGTGACGTAGTAGTAGATGACACTGGCCGAGGAACTCGATGAGGAGCTCGACGTCGTGCTCGTGCCATTCGTGTCCCAGGTATTGCTGGTATCGGTCTTGGCGATTTTCGAGACGTGAGCCGTAAAGGTCCGGTCCGTAAAGGCATCGACCGTGAAGGTTGCATCCTGGCCGACTTGAATCTTGCCGATATCCGTTTCATCGACTTTGGCCAGGATCTGCTTGGTCGACGTGTCGGCGATGCGCATGATGACTGTCGGGTTGCTGTTGCCTTGGACGGCCATGGTGCCGACGGTCTTCGGTTCACCGACGACGACGCCGTCCATGGGAGCGGTAATGACCGTTTCGGCTACATCCGATTCGGCTTGGGCCAAGGTACTGACGGCTGTGTCATAGTTGAATTTGGCCGTATCCAGGTCCTGTTTGGTGCCGGCGCCGAGGTCGTAGAGCTTCTGGGCGCGTTCGTATTCGACCTGGGTATTGGTGACTTTATACTGAGCCTGGTCGCGCTTGGCTTCATAGTCCTTGCCATCGAGCATGGCGACAGTCTGGCCGGCTGTGACCGTGTCATTTTCCTTGACCAGGACCTGGCTGATGCGGGCCGTGATCTTCGGTGAGACTTCGACGGAATCGACAGGGCTGATGGTTCCCGTCGCGGAAACCGTCGAGCGCAGGTCTTTGCGGACGACGTCGGCCGTTTCGATAGCCTTGGCCTGCTTCGCCGTTTGCTGGGACTGGTAATATGTATAGCCGCCAAAGGCACAGGCAGCCAGGATGACAGCGGCAATGGCGATTTTCAGGCGCTTGTCAATTTTCATGGTATCACTCCAAACGTATAAATTTAAAAAAAAGACTATATAGTTATTATATTGTTAGCTAAGTATAGCATGAGCATGAAGGGTAATAAAGATAAAAGCCGTTTTTCTTAGTAAAGTGAGTTGAAATTGTGACAAAGTGACTGCCTTGCATAGGGTTTTCCCGTAAGATGTGTTATACTGGTGTGGCTAATAATTTCTATAGAGAAAGGTTGGTATCATATTGTGAATGAACGTAAAACATCTGTCTTTTCTAATGGCCTGTTATGGTTCGGCGCCGGCATTTCCATCGCTGAAATCCTGACGGGTATGCTCCTGGCACCGTTGGGTTTTGCCAAGGCCTTTGCAGCCATCATTTTAGGCCATCTCATCGGCGGGACGGTCATGTATCTGGCCGGTCTCATCGGCGGCCGGACCGGCGGCAGCGCCATGGAAACGGTACGCATTTCTTTCGGTACCCAGGGAGCCAAGCTCTTTGCCGGGCTGAATGTCATCCAGCTCGTCGGCTGGACGGCCGTCATGGTTGCCAGTGCCGCCCTGGCAGCCAACACTATCGCCGCTATCGGCGTGTCCTGGTGGAGCCTGATTATCGGCGCCTTCATCACCTTATGGATCGTCATGGGCCTGAAGAACCTGAGTAAGGTCAACGTCGTCGTCATGGCGGCGCTGTTCATCCTGACCATCGTCCTCAGCCTGGTCGTCTTTAAAGGCGGTACGCCGCAGGTACCGGCTGGCGACCTCACCTTCGGCGGTGCCGTCGAACTGGCCGTGGCGATGCCTTTATCATGGCTGCCGATTATTTCGGACTACACGCGGACGGCTGAAAAGCCGGGCCTGGCTACGGCGGCCAGCTGCAGTGCCTATTTCATCGCCAGCTCGTGGATGTTCCTCATCGGCATGGGCGCCGCTCTGTTCACGGGACAGGACGATATTGCGGCCATCATGGTCCAGGCTGGCATGGGTGTCGCCGGTATCCTGGTCGTCCTCTTGTCGACGGTGACGACGACCTTCCTCGATGCTTTTTCAGCTGGCGTCAGCTGCCAGAGCCTGGTCCCCAAAGTTTCGGATAAAGTCTTGGCCCTCATCGCTACCGTCCTGGGCGTCATCCTGGCCATCTTCGCCGCACCGGACCAGTTCCAGGACTTCCTCTACCTCATCGGATCCGTCTTTGCGCCGATGACGGCCATCCTCTTGTCGGATTTCTTCATCCTCAAGCAGGACCACACGGCAGACAGCGTCAACTGGCTCAACCTCATCCTCTGGGTCCTGGGCGTCATCTTATACCGATTCCTGCTCAACGTCGACACGCCGGTGGGCATCACGGTCCCTGTCGTCGTCATCCTGATGGTCGTCAGCGCCTTGGTCCACAAGGTCTTGAAACGGGCTTAATATAATTCTTGAAAAGAATAGTTAAATTGCAAAAGCGATTTGCAATTAATATTGACAAAAAAGCATTGAAAAGCGTAAACTTATGCTCAAGAAAGATAATAAAACTATGAGCATCTTCAAAGGAGGCTTTTCAAATGGATAAACACTTTACTTTCGATGATATGATCAATACCATGATGCCCCTGCCCATCAGCGGCAGCGCCAACGGCGAAGGCATCTACTGCCGCGGCCAGGAACTCGTCGCTTCCATGGACCAGCCGAAAGAAACGGCCCGCCAGGAAAAAGAAAACAGCGGCTTCAATCTCCGCGGCATCTTCTGCCAGTATTGCATTGATTGATAAAAAAGGGCTTGTCGCACGTGCGACAGCCCTTTTTTTAAGCAGTTAGCAGCTAGCGGATGGAAAGGGTTTAGCCTCTCCTGCTAGGAGAGGTGGCCCGAATGGGCCGGAGAGGTTTAACCTCGTAGGGGCTTGCACGTGCGGGGGGATGCAGGAATCCCGTGGCCCATTTATCTGAAGCGGGCGCCCCACGTGGTCGCCCCTACGAACCACGAGCCACGAGCCACGAACCACGAATCACGAGCCACGAACCACGAACCACGAACCACGAGCCGCGAACCACGAGCCACGAGCCACGAACCACGAGCCACGAGCCACGAGCCACGAACCACTAACAACGGACCACGAGACACTAACGGCTAACTGCTAGCTGCTAACAGCTAAAGGGGCTGTCGCACGAAGGTTTCTGCCATCATGTGATGCCCCGTTTACTTTATAGTTTGTAGCACAGAGTTTGTAGTTTGCAGAGAAAAGCTTTAAATTTAAACCCATCCGCTAACAACTAGCCACTAACAACTTGAAAGGAGCTGTCGCGATGCGACAGCTCCTTTCTTTATGTATAGATTTTTTACTAAAATATATGTTATAATATGATTATAAAGAAAGACGAATATTCAGTTTTGTTATGGTTACGAGGAGGGGTTCATATGAAGCTCCAAAAGTTACACTATACCGTCGAAGATGGTATTGCTATTGTTCAGCTCGACTATCCCAAGAATCTCAATGCCATTGACGAAGAGATGGCTGATGAACTGCTTTACGTCGTACAGGCAGCCGAAGCCGATGAATCGGTGAAAGTCGTCGTCTTCAAGGGCTTACCCCGTGCTTTTTCGGCTGGTGGCGACATCGGCTACTTCTATCAGCTCATCAAGGCTGGCGGTGACGTCAATATGGATGGCCTCATCGGCAAGGTCGGCAAAGTCACGGACGGCCTGAAGAAGATGAGCAAGATGGTCATCGCTTCGGTCAGTGGGGCTGCAGCCGGTGCCGGTGCCAGTCTGGCCCTGACTGCGGATTTCATCATTTGCAGTGAAAACGCCAAGTTCATCATGGCCTTCGTCAACCTGGGCCTGGTCCCCGATACGGGCGGCTCGTATCTCCTGGTCAAACAGCTGGGGCCGAAACGGGCTATGGATATCTGCGCGACTGGCCGGCCCGTAAGTGCTCAGGAAGCCAAGGATTTGGGTATCGTCTATCGCATCGTGTCCAACGATTCTCTCGATGAAGAAACGATGAAGTTTGCCAAGAAACTGGCATCAGGGCCCATCATTTCTTACAAGAACATCAAACGCCAGATTTATGCAGCAGCCTTTGCCGAATACCAGCATTACCTGGAAAATATCGAAGTCCCGTGCCAGCGCGAATGTGCCCGGACGAAGGATTTCGCCGAAGGCGTCTGCGCGTTCATGGAAAAACGGCGTCCTCATTTTACCGGCCAGTAAGGCTCATCTTTGAAGGGAGTGAGTACGGTGTTATCGAAAGTATTTTCTCTCCAAGATATCCTGGAACATATCCACGACGGCCAGACCATCATGTTCGGTGACTGGCATGGCCAGTTTGCCGCTGATGAAATCATTGACGGCATGCTGGAAAAAGGGGTCAAGGATATCAAAGCTATCGCCGTATCGGCCGGCTATCCCGGCCAGGGCGTAGGCAAGCTCATCGTGGCCCATCGCGTATCGTCGATCATTACGACCCATATCGGGCTCAACCCGGAAGCGCTGAAGCAGATGCTGGCTGGCGAGCTGCAGGTCGAATTCGTGCCCCAGGGGACCTGGGCCGAACGGGTGCGCTGCGGCGGTGCCGGACTGGGCGGCGTCCTCACGCCGACCGGCGTCGGGACGAGCGTCGAAGAAGGGAAACAGAAACTGGTCATCGACGGGAAAGAATATCTCCTGGAATTGCCGCTCCATGCCGATGTGGCCCTGGTCAAAGCGACCAAAGCCGATACGGCAGGCAACCTCTATTTCCGTATGAATTCGCGGGCGACGAACAGCACCATTGCCTATGCAGCCGATTTCGTCGCTGCTGAAGTCGAAGAAATCGTCCCTGTCGGCCAGCTCTCGCCGGAAGAAATCGCCATCCCGGCGCCCGTCGTCGATATGGTCTATGAACGGCAGGGCGAAAAACGGTTTATCTGCCCGATGTGGAAAAAGGCCAGGGCCCGTGCGGAAGCCAAAGCGCGGGAACGGCAGGAAAGGGGATGAGGTCATGGTCGAACGGAAAGGAAGAGCTTTGATTGCCTGGCGGTGTGCCCAGTTCTTTAAAAATGGTGATTTCGTCAACTTGGGCATCGGCCTGCCTCTGATGTGCGTCAACTACCTGCCCGAAGGGGTAGACCTCTGGCTGGAAGCTGAAATCGGTACGGTCGGCAGCGGCCCGTCACCGGACTGGGACCATGTCGACATCGACGTCATCGATGCTGGCGGCCAGCCGGCGTCGGTCATTACCGGCGGCAGCGTCTATGACCATGAGACGTCCTTTGCCTTCATCCGCGGCGGTCATATCGACGCGACCGTCCTGGGGACGCTGCAAGTCGACCAGGAAGGGAATATCGCCAACTGGACCATCCCTGGGAAATTTGCCCCCGGTATGGGCGGGGCCATGGACCTCTGCGCCGGCGTCAAGAAGATCATCGTCGCCACGGACCATTGCGAAAAGAGCGGCCACTCCAAGATACTGAAGAAATGTACGCTGCCCCTGACGGGAGCCCATTGCGTCACCGATATCGTGACCGAACGCTGCTACTTTGAAGTCACGCCGCAGGGGCTGGTCCTGCGGGAACTGGCACCGGGCTATACCGTAGACGATATCCGGGCCTGCACCGAAGCGGACTTCACCGTTCCCGAAACCATCGCCGTCATGGGCGAGTGAGGGGGCGAATGAAGGCTTCGTAAGCCTCTCCTGCTAGGAGAGGTGGCCCATTTATCTGAAGCGGGCGCCCCACGTGGTCGCCCCTACGAGCCACGAACCACGAGCCACGAACCACGAGCCACGAGCCACGAGCCACAAGCCACGAACCACGAGCCACGAGCCACTAACGGCTAACTGCTAGCTGCTAACAGCTAAAGGGGCTGTCGCACGAAGGTTTCTGCCATCATGTGATGCCCCGTTTACTTTATAGTTTGTAGTACAGAGTTTGTAGTTTGCAGAAAAAGCCTTTAAATTTAAAGCCATCCGCTAACAACTAACAACTAGCCACTAACAACTTGAAAGGAGCTGTCGCGATGCGACAGCTCCTTTTCGTTATTCCTTATTATTGCGGTCGGCTTGTTGTTTGGCCGGCTGCTGGGTCTGTGTTTTAGATTTTTCTTTAGTCGTTGTCTTTTCGGTCGTCGCCGTTTTTTTCTTCGGTTCTTCCCGGTCGTCGCTGCGGACGCTGTTGCTGGAAGAGGAAGACGACGTCGTTTCTTTACGGCGTTCCATGCCCGATGGGGCCGAGAAGTCACTGCCTGATTCATCGGACGTAGCCGACGACATGTAGTCCTTCCAGATTTCTGCCGGGATCGTGCCGCCGTAGACTTCGCCCAAGCTGTGCGAACCCGTATCGTCGCCGATCCAGACGGCGGTGACGATGTCCGGCGTATAGCCGACGAACCAGGCGTCTTTGTTGTCGTCTGTCGTACCGGTCTTGCCGGCTGCCGGACGGCCGATGGCGGCGGCTGTCCCTGTGCCGTGGTCGATGACGCCTTCGAGCATGGTCGTCATTTCATAGGCTTCCCGTTCGGACATGACGCGGGTCTTCGTTTCTTCTTTTTCTAACGTCGAAGCGTCTTCCAGGACGTTGCCGTTGCGGTCGAGGATTTTGACGATAGCCGTCGGCTTGACGTGGACGCCTTTATTGGCAAAGGTGCCGTAAGCACTGGCCATTTCCAGTGGCGTGACGCCCTTGGTCAGGCCGCCCAGGGCCATAGCCAGGTTGTCGTCTTTGGCGTCGAGGGTGGTAATGCCCATCTTCTTGGCGTTGGCGATGATGTTTTTCGTGCCGACTTCATCGGCCAGCTGGACGGCGATGGTGTTGACCGAGTGGGCCAGGGCATCGCTGAGGGTCATGGTACCGCTGTAGGAGCCGCCGGCGTTCTTCGGACTCCAGCCGCCATAGGTGACCGGTTTGTCGTCCATCGTCGTATCCGGCGTCATGTCGTGCTGCAGGGCCGTGAGGTAGACGAAAGGCTTGAAGGCCGAACCAGGCTGACGGACGGCCATGCTGGCACGGTTGAAGCTGTCCTGTCCGCGGCCGCCGACCATGGCCAGGATATGGCCCGTCTTGGGGTCGATGGAGACGATGGCTGCCTGCGGCTGGGTCAGGCCGTTTTCGTCGGTGTAGTTGTTGGGCAGGTTGCGCATAGCCCGGACGGCGGCGTGCTGCTTGTCGACGTCCATGGTCGTGTAGATTTTGAGGCCTTCTTTATAGAGAGCATCGTCGCCGTATTTCTTGGCGACCTGCTGGGAGACGTAGTCGATGAAGGATGCATATTCGTCGGCTTCTTTGGACTGATGGCTCTTGGAGAGGCCCAGGTCCTGGTTCTTGGCGTCTTCCGCTTCAGCAGCCGATACGTAGCCGTACTTGACCATTTGGTCGAGTACGACGTTCTTGCGCTTCTTGGCTTCGTTCAAGTTATTGAAGGGCGAGTAGTAGTTCGGGCTCTTGGGCAGGCCGGCCAGCATGGCGCACTGCGTCAGGGTCAGTTCGTTGACGTCTTTGTTGAAATACGTCTTGGCCGCCGTCTGGATGCCATAGGCCCCCTGGCCGAAGTAAATCTGGTTCATGTACATTTCCAGGATTTCTTTTTTACTGTACTTGTGTTCGATTTCCAGGGCCAGCATGGCTTCCTGTATCTTACGTTTCAAAGTCTGTTCCTGGGACAGGAAAGCGTTCTTGGCCAGCTGCTGGGTAATAGTACTGCCGCCCTGGGCGATGCCGCGATTGGTCAGGTTGGCAAAGATGGCGCGGAAGATGCCGATAGGATCGATGCCGATATGTTCATAGAAACGGTTGTCTTCGGCAGCGATGAAGGCATTCTGCAGATTCTGCGGCACTTTGTTGATGTCGATGGGCAGGCGGTTCTGATCGGAATGAAGGGTCGTGATCAGGCGGCCGTGGGAATCGAAGACCTGCGATGAAACGGCAGGCCGCATGTTATTGCCTACAGCAGGCAAACTTTGATAGGCAGCAAAAATATAGCCAAAGCCTAAGCCTGCGAAAACGACAAGGCATAAGGCGATGAAAAGGCGGATGCGGCGAAGGGGACCGGCTTTTTTGGCTTTTTTTGCTCTGCGTCTGGGTGTATACATTTTTTCCTCCTACGTGACGACGTAATCGTTCAAGATGAGCAGGTAATGAGACATTACTAATTTCTTATTATATCACATCATACATCATTATCCTATATAGGCAGGACAGGTTGAAAAAATTTAAAGTCTATTGGGCGATTAAATCGTTTTACGATACACGGAATCTGAAAATATTTCATATGTAGTATACTCTTTAAAAGAGTATCATGTAGCTTTTTTAGAAATACCATTGACAACTGCATAGAAATAGCGTACTATAAACGTAACAAGCAGAGAATTTAGCGTACACGCTTGGTTATAATAGCAGGAGGTAAGGATTATGGCAAAGGACAGAGAAAAAGCATTTGTATTGTGGTTCGATGAACTGCGCAGAGCCGATGTAGCTCTCGTAGGCGGCAAATCGTCTTCCCTTGGTGAATTGACATCCCAGACGGATGTTCCCGTTCCCTATGGGTTCGCGACGACAGCGGAAGGCTATCGCCATTTCATGCATGAAACGGGCATGGATGTCAAGATCCCGGAATTGCTCAAAGGGCTGACCGACGTCGAAGACGCTGTCCAGCTCCGCGATGTCACGGCAAAGATCCGCAAGGCTATCTGCGATGCTGAAATGCCGGCCGACTTGGCAGCCGATATCCGCAAGAGTTATGAAGAATTAGGCAAGAAAGTCGGCGAAGACAATCCTTTCGTCGCCGTCCGTTCCAGTGCGACGGCCGAAGACTTGCCGGACGCCAGCTTTGCCGGCCAGCAGGATACATACCTCAACGTCCAGGGCGCTGATATGGTCATCCAGAAGGTCAAGGAATGTTACGCTTCGACCTTTACCGACCGCGCTACCTACTACCGTACGAAACAGGGCTTCGATCACCTTTCCGTCGCTTTGAGCGCTGCCGTCCAGATGATGGTCTTCTCCAAAGCCGCTGGCGTCATGTTCACCGTCGACCTGGTTACGGGCGATGATTCGACGATTACTATCGAAGGGGCCTGGGGCCTCGGCGAATACGTCGTACAGGGTACGGTTACGCCGGATAACTTCAAAGTCCGCAAAGACGATTTGACTATCCTCTCCAAGATGATCAATACTAAACCGATCGAACTGGTCCGCAAACCGGGCGGCGACTGCGAAGAAAAACTCGTTCCGCCGGAATTGCAGAAACAGCAGGTCATCACGGATGAACAGGTGAAAGAACTGGCTACCTATGCTAAAGCCATCGAAAAGCATTACGGCTGCTACATGGATATGGAATGGGGCGTCGACGAACGGACCAATAAGGTATGGCTCCTCCAGGCTCGTCCGGAAACGGTATGGTCCAAGAAGAATAAAGAAAAGAAAGAAGCGGCTGCTGAAAAAGCGGCTGTCACGACGGACCGCAAGGTCGTCGTCAAAGGCCTGCCGGCCAGCCCGGGCAGCGCTGCTGGTAAAGCGCATGTCATCCTCGACCCGTCGAAGATTGCCGAATTCAAAGATGGTGAAATCCTGGTTACGACCATGACCGCTCCGGACTGGGTACCGGCCATGAAGAAGGCGAAAGCCATCGTCACCGATGCCGGCGGCATGACCTGCCATGCTTCCATCGTCAGCCGTGAACTGGGCATCCCCTGCATCGTCGGTACGAAGAGCCGCAGTGTCGAAGCGACGACGACTATCCAGGATGGCGCAGAAATCACCGTTGATGCGACGAACGGCATCGTCTATGAAGGTATTGTAGCCGACATCGTCAAACCGGAAGCTGCCGAAGCGCCTGCCGGCCAGGCTGCTGCTACCGTCGTCGCTGCTGAAGCTGCTCCGATTACGGGCACCAAAATCTACATGAACCTGGGCAACCCGGATCTGGCTGAAAAGTATGGCAAACTGCCTTGCGACGGCATCGGCCTCATGCGCGAAGAATTCATCTGGACGACCTTCATTCATGAACACCCGTTATACCTCATCGAAATGGGCCGGGCTGACCGCGTCGTCGATCAGTTGTCCGAAGGCATCCGCAAAGTCTGCCAGGCACTGGCTCCGCGTCCGGTCACGCTGCGCTTGAGCGACTTCAAATCGAGCGAATACCGCAACCTCACAGGCGGTGACAAATACGAACCCCAGGAAAGCAGCGCCCTCCTCGGCTGGCGCGGTGCTTCCCGTTACTATGACCCGAAATACGTCGAAGCCTTCAAGCTGGAACTGAAAGCCGTCCGCAAAGTCCGTGAAGAATACGGCTACAAGAACCTCAATGTCATGATTCCCTTCTGCCGCCGCGTCGATGAAATGCAGAAAGTCGTCGACCTCATGGCTCAGGAAGGCCTCCATCGCGGTCCGGACTTCAAGGTCTGGCTCATGGCTGAAATCCCGTCCAACATCATCCTGGCCGACCAGTTCAATCAGTTCGTCGATGGCTATTCCATCGGCTCCAACGACCTGACTATGCTCATCATGGGCTGCGACCGCGATAACGATACGGTCGCTCCGCTCTTCGATGAACGCAACCTGGCCGTCAAACGGGCTATCCGCCATCTCATCGCCGTAGCCCATAAGGACGGCAAGACCGTTTCTATCTGCGGTCAGGCACCGAGCGTCTATCCGGACTTCGCTGAATTCCTGGTCAAGAGCGGCATCGACTCCATCTCGGTCAATCCGGATGCCGTTGTATCGACACGGAAACACGTGGCACAAGTCGAACAGCGTATCCTCCTCGATTCGCTGACTGGCAAGGGCCGTGCTGATACAGAAGATTACACGTGGTAATAGCATATCCGATTTATGAGTCGTAGAAAGGCGGTCCAAAAGAAAAACAGACTTTTGGGCCGCCTTTTTCTCATACTAAGGCCTTGTATTATATACTATTTGCATATTATACATCTTATATCGCGGGATGTTTTTATATATGTTATGATAATAAGTGAATAAGAGAACGCTTGCTATGTAGGGGGTGAAAAGACGCTATGTTATCGGAACGTCAGGAAACGATTTTACAGATAGTAAAGGAAAACAGTCCGATTACGGGCCAGCATATTGCCAACCGGCTCCACGTGACGCGGGCAGCCCTGCGCTCGGACCTGGCCATCTTGACCATGTTGGGGCTCATCGATGCGCGGCCGAAATTAGGCTACTTTTTTACAGGCAACAAGGAAAAAGACCTGCTCTCACGGGCCATTACAGATATTACCATTGATTCCTGCCTGTCGCAGCCTGTGATCGTCGGTGAGCATACGAGTGCTTACGATGCGATCATCGCCATGTTTACGGAAGATGTGGGGACCGTTTTTGTCGGGACGGACAATATCCTGGCCGGCGTCGTATCGCGAAAGGATTTATTGAAAACGGCTATGGGCAGCAATGACCTGCGGGCCCTGCCAGTGCGCATGGTCATGACACCAGTGAGTAAAGTGATCTATGCCCAGCCCGAAGAGAAGGCCATCGTGGCCGCTCAGCGCCTGATTGAATATGAAATCGACTGCCTGCCTGTCGTCGAGGTCCAAGGTACGGATGAAGACGACAAGAAAGAATTGAAGGTCTTGGGCAGAATATCAAAAACGAACATAACCCGTCTCTTTGTAGAATGTGGGTTAGGGAGGAGATAACCGTGGAAAAACCGATTATTTATGCTTGCTCAGACTCGCTCGGCGAGACAGCAGAACGCGTGGCCCGGGCAGCAGCCAGCCAGTATGACAAACAGGAATTCAACATCATTCGCGTACCGTACATCCGGTCGGAACAGCAAATCGAAGAACTGGTCAGCAAAGCTGAAGCCCATAAGGCCATGATCTGCTACACCATCATTTCACCGTCTCTGCGCCGGAAACTGCGGGAACTGACGAAATCGGCCAATGTCACCGTCGTCGACATCATCGGCCCTATGCTGGCCGGTGTCGGCACCCTGACGGATACGGAACCGACCTTGAAGGCCGGCATGATCCATCAGCTCGACGAAGAATATTTCAAACGCGTCGAAGCCATCGAATTTGCTGTCAAATACGACGACGGCAAGAACCCGATGGGCTTCTTGAAGGCCGATATCGTCATCGTCGGCGTATCGCGTACGTCAAAGACGCCGCTTTCCATGTATCTGGCCCATAAACGCATCAAAGCGGCCAACCTGCCGCTGGTGCCGGAAGTCAGCCTGCCGCCGGAATTGTTCCAGATCCCGGCCCGCAAGATCGTCGGCCTCATCATCGACCCGTTCAAGCTGAATTTCATCCGTTCCGAACGGCTGCGCAGCATGGGGCTCGATGCCAACGCCAGCTACGCCAATATCGAACGCATCAATGAAGAACTGGAATATGCCCGCGGTGTCATGCGCCGCCTCCACTGTCCCATCATCGATGTATCGTCCAAGGCTATTGAAGAAACGGCGAACCTGGTCATGGAAATCGTAAAACGAAACAAAGAACTGTATCCAGAATAATCAGACAATGGCGGCGAGGGGGGCTTGTTGCATGGTGGCTTTTGCCATCTTGCAAGGCCCCTTTTTGCGTCAATGTATGAGGTTTGACATCACGATATCAAACTTCGGAAGGAGTACTATGAAAGATTCGACGACAGCCATTTTCACGTCCCTGTCAGCGTCCCTGGAGAGCCGGCATTTTTTGGCGACGCTGGGAATGGAAAAAGATGAAATGACGGCCTGGATACGCCGCAGCCGCCTGCGGTCCCTGGCCGATGAACTACAGCACTGCCGCGACGGGGAAGGGCGCTTTTCTTCGCCTGCTGTCGTCGCAGCGGCCAAACCCTATCTGGACTGCCTCCGCGACGAACCGGCCGGCGGCTGGCTGCGCTGCTGCCATCAGCGCGTCCTGGCCAGGCTCTTTCCCGGATCCTGCCAGGGGCCGGATGCGGCGTCCCTGGCAGGGCGCGGCAGCCATGGCGACATCTACCGGCGGGGCTGCCTGATCCTCATGCAGGTCCTGCGCGGCCTCTATCGCTATGAACGGAACGTCCTGCCCTTCGATCCTAAACGCGATATGCCCCTGGTATCGGTCCAGGAAATCATGGCCCACGGCTATACCAAGGAATACCTGCGACTGCGTACCCTGGCAGCTGACGATTACATTTATGAATTCATGCGCATCGGCGTCGATATTACGCCTTTCAATACATTGGGCCACGTCGGCGGCGTCCACTACGTTGCCGTCTATGCAGCCCGCCAGCTGGCGCGGAACGGCATCCCCGTCGACGTCGCCCTCATTTCCGGTGCCGCTGCCTGCCATGATATCGGCAAGTACGGCTGCAAAAAGAATGAAGAGAAGCGGGTCCCTTATTTACATTATTATTATACGGGCATGTGCTGCCGACGCCTGGGCCTGCCGGGCATCGGCCATATCGCGGCCAATCATTCCGTCTGGGACCTGGAACTGGAAAACTTGTCCGTCGAATCGCTGCTGCTCATTTATGCTGATTTCCGCGTCAAGAGCAGCCGTGACGCCCAGGGGAAGGAAATCGTCCATTTCTATTCCCTGGCCCAGGCTTTCGACGTCATCTTGGGGAAACTGGATAATGTCGACGATGCCAAGCGGCAGCGCTATCAGAAGGTCTACGCCAAACTGGCGGACTTTGAAGATTTTATGAAAGAACACGGCGTCGTCACCGAACTGCCTGCTGACTTCGCCTGGGAACCGGCCGACCCGCCGCAGCCCGTCCATCGGGAAAAGGTCCTCCTCGAAGGCAATGACATCATTGCCCAGCTCAAATATGCCGCCATCGACCATAATATCCGCCTCATGAGTATCTTTCGCGATGAAAGCGATTTTGGCAACCTCATCGAAGCGGCCCGCAGCGAGCGGCAGTGGAAGAATGTCCGCACGTATATCGGCATCTTCGAGGAATATTCGACGTACATGACAGAGCATCAGAAACTGATGACCTTGAAATTCCTCTATGAACTCTTGTCCCACCGTGAAGGGGACATCCGCCTGCAGGCGGCAGCCCTCATGGGACGCATCATTGCCAATTTCAACGATACGTATACGAAGGAACTGCCGGAAGGCGTCTCCCTGCCGACCAAGGCCGTGACCAACCTATCCCTGTTCACGACGTACCTGGACCGCATCATCTGCCCGGATATCCGCTTCACAGAGCAGCATAAGCTGTGGATCGGCTACTGCCTGAGCACCTTCGTGTCGGCCGTCCTGCGCCGCTGTGCCCTGTCCCAGCGCCCCCGCTATACGGCTGTCATGGGGCCATACTATGAACGGCGCAATTACAATGAAGAAGAGTACATCATCCTCTTGAAGGTCCTGGCCGATATGGATAGGGACTATCTGGACGACGCCTTTATGGCTGCCGCCGGGCCTTTCATCGAAACGGCCAGGCAGAGCGGCTCCTTCAATCTGCGCGTCGCTGCCCTGAACTGCGCCCGCCACGTCTTTGCCGATTATACCGACGACTTGTACTATAAGGATCTGCTCAAGGTCATGGACCTGCCCGAAGGGCGGGAAGCCTTCTTTGAACGGGAAGGCAATCTTTTCCTGGTCGACCTCAAGATGGGAACTCACTGGGTCGTCAAAGTAGCCAACCTGGAACTCATGCTGCGCTACATCGACGGCCAGAGCGACGCCGGCAGCGTCATGCATCTCGGGACTCATCTGACCAATTTGCTCAAAGTCAGCGAATCCATCTTCGTCCGCCGCGCTGCCGGCAACAGCCTGCTCAAGATTGCCTCCAGCATGACCTATGCCCAGCGCAACGAATTGACGGTAGAATTGTTCAACGGCCTGGAAATCGGCGACCCGCAGATTTCTAAATACGTGCCGGAGTTCCTGGGCAAGATGATCCTCAAGCTGCCGCCGCGGGAGTTCGACGAATTCGTCAAGACCATCGAAGGCCAGCTGCTGACGGTCAACATCCCCCTGGCAGCGTCGATGGTCCAGACCGTGGGCATCATTTTGGAACAATTCGATGAATTCGCCAGGGAATTCTCAGAAGACCCGGCTGTCAACGAGAAACGCCAGCGCCGCCTGCTCTACATCATGATCAAGGCCTATGCCCATTACAATAAGGAACTGAGCCGCGATGCTTTCCGCGATTTAGGGAAATTCATCTTCCACAGCCCGCTCATGCCGGACGAACGGAAGGATTTCCTCTTTGGCCACTGTTATAAAAAGTTGTTGGTCCTCCTCGATGAGAACAGCGAAGAAAACCTGGATTTCTACAGCAATTCTGCCGTGCTCAACCATATTTACCGCTACATCAGCCAGCACGAATTCGCCAGAGGGCCCTTTACCTTTGAAAAAGGCCGCAAGCCCTGCTTCTATCCGGGGACCTTCGACCCCTTCAGCCTGGGCCATAAGGCCGTGGCCTGCAAGATACGCGACCTGGGCTTCGACATTTACCTGGCCCTCGATGAATTTTCCTGGTCCAAGCATACGCAGCCGCGCCTCATGCGCCGCAAGATCATGAACATGTCCGTCGCCGATGAAGAGAACATGTATCCCTTCCCGGACGATATCCCCATCAACATTGCCAACCCGGCGGATATCAAGAAGCTCAAGGACATCTTTGCCGGTCAGGACCTGTATATCGCCGTTGGTACGGACGTCATCGAAAATGCGTCAGCCTATCGGGCCGTACCGACGCCGGACTCGATCCATACGGTCAACCACATCGCCTTCGCCAGGGAGACGCGGGAAAATCCCGAACCGGGCCAGCATGAAAGGTCCTACGGCATCCAGGCCAAGGTCATCCGCCTGACGCTGGATAAGTTCTACGAAGATATCAGTTCGACGAAGATCCGCGAGAACATCGACCTCAACCGGGATATTTCCAACCTCATCGACGCGGTGGCCCAGAACTTCATTTACGATAATAATCTCTACCTGCGCGAACCGGCGTATAAGCACGTCCTGGAAGCCCGGGAAATCGGCATCGGTTCCTTCAAGCCGCGCGGCGCCGAAAGCCTGTGGCCCATCTGCAGTGCTCTTTGGGATAAGGGCTATCATACGGAGACCGTCGACAGCTACGTCGAAAAGGACTATGTTTGGACGCTGTATATCGACGACGCCAGCCAGGAGCGCAAGATGATTGCCTACGCCGCCGTCCACCGCGTCGGCTCCCGCGATTTGCTGCGCGAGTTCCACGACTCGGCCATTGCTTCCCACATCCGCGATGCCGCTGACGGGGGCATTGCCTGCATTGGTTTTCTGTACACCGACGACATGGCCGGTATTGCCAATGTCAGCCAGATCATCATTACGGAAATCCTGACAGAGCTCATTGCCCGCGACTACGCCTACGCCATCTATCATCCCGTCGACCCGGCCGGCTATGAGCAGCCCGTCATCGACGCCCTGCGCCGCCAGGGGTTCGTCAATATTGCGCCGCCGGAAGAGACGCCCATTTATGCGGTCAACATGAAGTCGCCCATCGTTATTTTCCGCGACGTCGAAACGACTATCAAGAACCCGTTCAACAAGAATCCCCGCGTCCGCCGGGCCATCTATGAAGCACACAACAACTTGTTGTCGGTCATGAACCATATTTATCCGGGCCAGCTCATCCTGTCCTTCAACATGAGTGCCTTTTATAATAAGATTATCAAGAAAGTCGCTGAAATCAATGGCGTTTCTATCGTCGAAGATAAGAAGAAACGCCGCGGCCCATACATGACCGTTCCCTTTGGCAAGGCCTTGAGCGACGTCCTCGTGCCCAATACGGTGACCAAGGGCCTGCACATCGACAAGTATTTCGACCGCACTGTCAAATCCTTTACCATCGCCGAATGCCAGCATTATTCGTCAGTCGACAATCAGGTCAAGACCATCAAGTCCTTCGACCGGCCGGTCATCCTCATCGACGACCTCCTTCACAAGGGCCACCGCATGCGCATGCTGACGCCTTATCTGGAACAGAACGGTGTCGAAATCAAGGAAGTACTGGTCGGCGTCATGACGGGACAGGCCATGGATATGATGGAAGAAAAGGACATCCGCGCCGAGAGCGCCTATTTCCTGCCCAGCCTGGAAGTCTGGCTCAATGAAAGGGACTGCTATCCCTTCATCGGCGGCGACAGCCTGGACAATGCCCATAATTACAGCGGTTACGGCCGCAATCCGTCAATCAACCTGGTCCTGCCCTATGTCAAGCCGGCCTTCATCGGCAAGGGGAACAGCGACGCTGATTACTTATATTCCCTGACGTGCCTGCAGAATGCGGCGTCCATCATGGAAACCCTGCAGGACGTCTATCAGGAAACCTTTGAAAAACGCCTGACCTTGAAGCGGCTCGGCGAAGTCATTACGTACCCGCGCATCCCCGATATCGACATCGGCGTCAAGTTCGATGAGAACATGGACCCGACGCGTTTCATCAAGAACGATATCGAACGGCTCATCCGCCTGCGCTGGGGGGAAGGAGATGGAGAATTTGAATAAATGGATACATGATCTGCCCGGGGAAATCGGAGCCTCTGCCATACCCCTCGACCGGGCGCCGCAGCTGACCCGGAAAGCCCGTGTCCACATCGTCGCCTTAGGCGATGTGGGCACGACTATGCTCATCGGCCTGCTCCTGGCCGGCCAGGATGTCATCAGTTCTGTCGGCATGTGCGATATCAATGAGAAGAACCTGGCCCGCCTGGAAATGGAAATGAACCAGATACGCTACCCCTTTGCCGGTCAGGACGGCTGTGATGACCCGGTCCTGCCGGCCGTGACCATCGTTCCGGAAGAAGCCGTTTTCGACTGCGATGTCTTCGTTTTCTGTGCCAGCAAGGGCGTACCGCCTGTCGGCGCCGGCGGCGACGTGCGCATGGCCCAGCTCGAAGCCAACCGCAGCCTTGTCGCCCATTATGCGGCTTTGGCCCGTCAGGCTGGCTTTGGCGGTCAGGTCTGTATCGTATCGGACCCGGTCGACCCCTTGTGCCGAGCCTTTTTGACGGCTTCCGGTCTCCATCCGTCACAGATACAGGGCTACGGGCTGGGCGTCATGCATGCCCGGGCCTGCTATTATGCAAAAAAAGATCCGCGCTTCGCCCATTATCTGACGGAAGGCCGTGCTTTTGGGCCCCACGGGGCGGACCTGGTCATCGCCGACCGCCTCGACGGTTATGACGACGAGCTGTCGAAAGAATTGACAGATCTCGTCGTCCATGCCAACGTCGCTGTCCGAAACCTGGGTTACAAGCCTTATATTGCGCCGGCCCTGTCGTCGGCGGCGTTGTCGATCATCCTGACTCTACGCGGTCAGTGGCATTACGGCTCGGTCTACCTCGGCGATGCGGCGAAAGGCGCTTTTTTCGGCGTCAAGAACCGCGTCGCCGGCGGCTGTGTGACCTATGAAGACGTCTGCGCCTGTCCGGCCCTGTATGAGCGCTGGAAACGGGCTTATACGGCATTGAGCCGCCTCGTATAGGAAGGGGGCCTTGCCATGTTGTTGGTCGTCAAGGTCGGCTGGGACGAAGCCGGCCATACGGAACGCATCCGGCGCGTCCTCGACCGGGCTTTGGCCGGGCGGACGTATCGCGTCATCGAGAGAGAAAAGGCCTTCTTGCGCTGGTGTGTCCGCACGCCGGCGGAAAAGGAGGGGACCGCCGTCCTCTTTGCTGTTGCCCTGCCCAGGGCCGGCGTCAGCCTGTCTTATGTCCACCTCGTGTCCTGCCTGGTCCGCCACCGCCACTGTTTGGCCGGCTGCCGCGGCGCCGTCCTCGTCGACGGGCAGGGGGAATTTTTTACAAAAAAAATAGGCCGGGAGCTGATTTTCTTTGCCAATCAGGCCGGCTGTATCTTTCCCGGAAAGCCCCTCGTCGAGGCAACGGGCTCGCTCTATAATTTTAATACCCAGGCCAAAATCCAGGGCCTTTCCAATGAAGAAGCCTATGCCGTCAGTGCCGGCCGTCTGGTCAACAAGCTGTTGGCCTTCGTCCGACCGTCCGGGGCAGGGAAGGTCAAAGACGTCGTCGTCATCCACGCCAGCAGCCGCCGCACGTCGAATACGCTCCTCCTCTGGGAGATGGTCCGCCGCCATCTGCAGGGAAAGGCCAAGGTCACGGAAATCTCCCTGCGCAACGGCAGCGTCGTCGACTGCCGGGGATGCAGCTACGAGACGTGTCTCCACTTCGGTGAAAAAGGGGACTGCTTCTACGGCGGCGTCATGGTCGAAAAGGTCTATCCCGCTGTCCGCCAGGGCGACGTCATCGTCCTGGTCTGCCCGAACTACAACGACGCCGTCAGTGCCAACATCACGGCCTTCTTCAACAGGCTGACGGCCCTGTTCCGCAAGGAAGAAGCGGCCTTTGCCAATAAGGAAGTCTACGCCCTGGTCGTCTCCGGCTACAGCGGCGGCGATATCGTGGCCGAACAGATACTGGATGCCATGAACTGCAACAAGAACTTCATCCTGCCGCCGTACTTCGCCCTCATCGAAACGGCCAACGATCCCAAGAGTATCCTCCAGAACGCCGGCATCGAAGACCGGGCGGCCCGCCTGGCGAAATATATATGCATGTAGGGGCCGCATGTAGGGGCTCGCACGTGGCGAGCCCGCTCCGGGATATGGGTGATTCACCATTCAGTCGTAGGGGCCGCAGTTCGCAGGTCGCAATTCGCAGGTCGCAGTTCGCAGGCCGCATGTAGGGGCTCGCACGTGGCGAGCCCGCTCCGGGATATGGGTGATTCACCATTCGGTCGTAGGGGCCGCGGTTTGCAGGCCGCATGTCGCAATTCGCAGTTTGCGTGTAGGGGCTCGCGCGTGGCGAGCCCGCCCCAGGATATGTGCGATTACCCGGTCATTTTGTTGGGGAAATCACCCAAATTCCCAACGGGTCGCCCACGTGGCGACCCCTACGAGCCACTAACCCCTAACCCCTAGCCACTAACCCCTAACCCCTAGCCACTAAAAAAAGCGTTGTCTTCACAGACAACGCTTTTTTTATCATCCTTAAACATCACGCTGGACTTTACCGGAACGAAGGCAACGAGTGCAAACATTAACTCGTTTTACTTCGCCGTCGACGACAGCGCGGACACGCTGGATATTCGGTTTCCAGGTTTTTTTCGTTTTCAAGTGGGAATGGCTGACATTCATGCCGCTCATTGTTCCTTTACCACAGATTTCGCAAAAGTTTGCCATTGGTTACACCTCCCTGCACCATCACAGTACAACATATAAATCTTATCACAGATTATTAGGTAAAGCAAGTTTTATTTTTTTAAAAAAGCCTACGAAATATGATACAATAAAAACGACTACTTGACAAGGAGTTTTTTTGTATGAATTTTTCTATTCGTGATCTCAAAGGCATCGGACCGCGCAAAGAAGCCCTGTTTGCCCGGCTCCATCTGACGACGGTGTCTGATTTATTGCAATATATTCCCCGCGATTATGAAGACCGCAGCCATATCTGGCCCATCGGCCAGTCACCGTGCGGGACGGGGAAGGCTATCCTCGTCTGCGGGACCGTGGCCTCTGTCCAGGAAATGCGGCCCCGCCGGGGCCTTTCTATCTTGAAGGTCATGGTCAGCGACGGCACCGGGTCGGTCGAACTGGTCTGGTTCAACCAGGCTTTCAAGAAGCGCCAGTTCCATATCGGCATGACTTTGACGGCTTTTGGCAAGATGGAATGGGCTTACGGCCGCCGTCAGATGAATACACCGGATACGGAAGAAGGGCGGGCCGGAGGCGACGGCTTCGTCCCTGTCTACGGCTTGACTGACGGCCTGCGCCAGCAGGATGTCCGCAAGGCCGTGCGCCAGGCCCTGGAACTGGCCCAGGCCCATCCGGATATCCTGCCCGGCTGGGACGGCTGCCGTCAGTCCCCTTTTGTCGCCATGCCGTCCCTGGAAGCCTATCGGCAGATCCACTTCCCGGACTCTATGGAGAAACGGGAACAGGCCCGGCGCCAGCTGGCGTTTGAAGAGCTTTTTGACATGCAGCTCGGCCTGCTCCTGCGCCGGCGTCATGAAGGCCGGCGACAGGGTATCAAATGCGGCCCTAACGGCAAGCTGCTCAAGGCCTTCTATGACCACCTGCCCTTTACTCTGACGAAAGGCCAGACCCAGGCCTTCCTCGATATCCAGGCCGATATGGAGAGCGAAGTGCCTATGCAGCGCCTGATCCAGGGCGATGTCGGTTCCGGCAAGACTGTCGTCGCCGCCCTGGCTCTGGCCAAAATCGTCGAGAATGGCTATCAAGGGGCCCTCATGGCGCCGACGGGCATCCTGGCAGCCCAGCACTATGAAGAATTCTGCCGCCTCTTTCAGGGACTGGATGTACGCATCGCCTTGCTGACTGGGCGGACGACGGCTAAGGAACGGCAGCAGCTCCTGGTGGAATTGGCCAAGGGCCGGATCGACATCCTCATTGGGACGCACGCCCTGATACAGGACGACGTGGCCTTCCGCAGCCTGGGCCTGGTCGTCACCGACGAACAGCACCGTTTCGGCGTCCGCCAGCGGTCGGCACTGGAACAGAAAGGGAGGGAGCCCCATGCGCTGTTCATGACAGCGACACCGATTCCCCGGACGCTGACCTTGTCCCTCTACGGCGACCTCGACGTGTCATCCATCCGCGAACTGCCGCCAGGGCGGAAACGGGTCAAGACCTATGCCGTCGGCGAAAGCCTGCGCCGACGGGTCTATGTCTTCATGGACAAACTCATGGCCCAGGGCCAGCAGTGCTATGTCGTCTGTCCTCTCATCGAGGCTTCGGAAAGCGTCGACTTGCAGGCCGCGACAGACCTCTATGAGGAACTGCGGTCCCGTGTCTTCAAACAGCGCACGTGCGGCCTCGTCCACGGACGCATGAGCGGCAAAGAGAAAGAAGCCGTTATGGAAGCCTTCCAGAAAGGGGACATCCAGCTGCTGGTCGCGACGAGTGTCATCGAAGTCGGCGTCAACGTCCCCAACGCGACGCTCATGTTCATCGACGGCGCCGAACGTTTCGGCCTGGCTCAGCTCCACCAGCTGCGGGGCCGCGTCGGCCGCGGCGATTTGCAGGCTTATTGTATCCTCATGGCCAAAGGCGGCAGCGACGAGACGCGGCAGCGCCTGAAATGGATGGAACAGATACACGACGGCTTCACGCTGGCTGAAAAAGATCTGCTCCTGCGCGGTTCGGGACAACTCTTCGGCTATATGCAGCATGGTCTGCCCGATTTGAAAGCTGCCGATATTATAAACGATGTACCGCTCCTGTCGGCGGCCCGCGATGCGGCCCGGCAATGGTGGCTGGGCCATGAAGACCTGGGTAAAGCAGAGGAAGCCGTAAAGAGGCGCTTTGGCTATACTTTTGCCGGACTTTTAAATAACTGATAGAAATTTGCTGTAATATATGTACATAAGAGCTGATTTCAGTTATAATAAGGGATAAGCTATTTAGGGGTATTTCCCCTTAGTTTCTTATATTTTTCAAAACAGAGGTGCAAATATGAGATCTGATAAATTTGGTATGAGAGGTTTGACATTTGATGACGTTCTCCTGGTTCCGGCAAAATCCGACGTACTTCCTAAGGAAGTCGATGTTTCGACGAACCTGACGCGCGATATCAAACTGAATATTCCTATTATGAGCTCTGGTATGGATACCGTTACAGAAGCTCCTATGGCTATTGCCGTAGCCCGCGAAGGCGGCATCGGCGTTATTCATAAGAACATGTCCATCGCTGCCCAGGCGCGGGAAGTCGACAAAGTAAAGCGGTCGGAACACGGCATCATCATCGACCCGATTTTTCTCCATCCCGATAATCTCCTGGCCGATGCCAATGAATTAATGGGCAAATACCGCATCTCCGGTGTACCTATCACGGTCGACGGCAAACTCGTCGGTATCATCACCAACCGTGATATGCGCTTTGAAGAAGACATGAGCCGCCGCATCGGTGACATCATGACCAAAGAAAACCTGATTACCGCTCCTGTCGGCACATCCCTGGCAGAAGCCAAAGAAATTCTCCGCAAGCACCGCATTGAAAAATTACCCCTTGTCGATAAAGAAGGCAACCTGCAGGGGCTCATCACCATCAAGGATATCGAAAAAGCTACGAAATATCCGAATTCTGCCAAAGATGGCAACGGCCGTCTCCTGGTCGCTGCTGCTGTCGGCGTAACCCATGACATGACGGACCGCCTCGATGCCCTCGTCGCTGCCAAAGTCGACGTCGTCGTCATCGATACGGCTCACGGTCATTCCCTGGGCGTCCTCAATACGCTGAAAGAAATCAAGAAGATGTACCCGCACCTCCCGGTCATCGCCGGCAACGTTGCTACGGGCGCCGCTACGGAAGCCCTCATCGAATGTGGCGTCGACGCTGTCAAAGTCGGCATCGGCCCTGGCTCTATCTGCACGACCCGTATCGTCGCTGGTATCGGTGTACCGCAGATCACGGCCGTCTATGAATGTGCTAAAGTCGCTCAGCGCTATGGTATCCCCATCATTGCCGACGGCGGCATCAAGTATTCCGGTGATATGGCCAAAGCCATCGCTGCCGGCGGCAACGTCGTCATGATGGGCAACCTCCTGGCCGGTACCGAAGAAAGCCCGGGCGAAACGGTCATCTACCAGGGCCGCAGTTACAAAGAATACCGTGGCATGGGCTCCCTGGCCGCTATGGAATGTGGCAGTAAAGACCGCTACTTCCAGGAAGATGCCAAGAAGCTCGTTCCCGAAGGCATCGAAGGCCGTGTACCGTACAAAGGACCGGCAGCTGACACGATTTACCAGATGGTCGGCGGTCTCCGCGCATCCATGGGTTACTGTGGCTGCCACAACATTAAAGAAATGATTGAAAATACGCAGTTCATCCAGATCACCGCAGCTGGCCTTCGTGAAAGCCATCCCCACGATGTCAACATCACGAAAGAAGCTCCGAACTACAGCGTAAACTAAGCAGGGCGGAGGGATACGTTGATTAGTACAATCGATATCTTGTCCATCCCCATATGGAACGTCACCATGGAAGAAGCCCGGAACCTGGCCTTTAAGTGCATCGACGAAGGCCGGGCCGCTTCCATTGCGACGGCCAATGCAGAAATGGTCATGCGGGCCCAGACGGACCGCGAACTGGCCCATATCCTCCAGCATGCCGACCTGGTAGTTCCCGATGGGGCCGGCGTCCTGTGGGCTGCAGAACAGCAGGGCAAGAAATTTAAAGAACGCGTGACAGGTGTCGATTTGGCGTGCAGTCTGCTCCAAGAAGCAGCCGCACGCCAAACGGCTGTCTACCTCTTTGGCGGTGCCCCGGGCATTGCCGAACAGGCTGCGGCCAATGTGCAGCAGCAACTGGGGTCCCTGAACATCGTCGGGACTCATTCGGGATTCTTTTCGGCTGACGAAGAACAGGGTATCATCGAAGATATCCGCAGCAAGGGGACGCGCATCCTCTTAGTTGCTCTCGGCGTGCCGAAACAGGAAAAATGGATATCCGAGCATCTCTACGAACTCGGTCCCTGCGTCTGTATGGGCGTCGGTGGGACTTTTGACGTCCTGGCGGGCAAAGCAGGCCGGGCTCCGAAATGGATGCAGGACAACCGCTTGGAATGGCTCTATCGCCTGCTGAAGGAGCCGACGCGGTTCAAGCGCATGCTGGCGCTGCCGAAGTTCGTCGCAGCTGTCAAGCTGGGCGGCCGGGCTAAGTGATGAGGTGATGAGTTGAAAAGTGATGTCTTGAACAAACCTTATATTGTAGAAGATGGATACCCCTTCATTATCGTGCCTCTGTTACTGGCTGTGGCAGCCGGCTATTTCATCAATGCCTACGTGGCGGTCCTGCCGCTGCTGCTGGCCGCGTATTTCACCTATTTCTTCCGCAATCCCAGCCGGACGATGCCGACGGACGACCATCTCCTGGTGTCGCCGGCCGACGGGACCGTCGTCGGCGTCGAAGAAGTGGAAGAAGAGGCCTATCTCAACCAGAAGTGCCGGAAAATCATTATTTTCCTGTCCATCTTCGATGCCCACGTCAACCGGGCACCGCTGCCGGGGACCATTGATTTCCAGCAGTATACGTGCGGCCGCTTCCGTCCGGCTTATAAAGAAGGCGTCGGCTATGAAAATGAACGCTATTCCATCGGCATCCATTCAGCCCATACGGATATCCTGGTCACTATCATTGCCGGCATCCTGGCACGGCGTATCGTCTCCTGGGTCACCTTGGGCGATGAACTGCAGCACGGCCAGCTCTACGGCATGATTAAATTCGGTTCGTGTGCAGAAATCTATGTCCGCGACAACGTGGAAATCACCGTCAAGAAGGGCCAGAAGGTCCGTGCTGGTGAATCCGTCATAGGGAGGATTATCTAATGAAAAATGTAATACCCTGTCTGTTTACATCAGGGAACCTCAGCTTTGGGGTCTTGAGTATGATCATGACCCTCCATGGGCTCTATACTTGGGCCGGTGTCTGCATCCTGCTGGCTATGGTCTGCGATGCCTGTGACGGCCGCTCGGCCCGCGCTTTGGGGGTCGCCGGTGATTTCGGCAAGGAACTCGATTCTTTGTCCGACGTCGTATCCTTTGGGGCCGCCTCGGCTTTCCTGATCTATTCTTATTCGCTCCAGTCCCTGGGCTGGATCGGTGCCATCCCAGCTATCATCTACGCCGCTCTCGGTGGTATCCGCCTGGCCCGGTTCAACCTCAATACCGGCGTCATCCACGGCTATTTCCAGGGCATGCCGATTCCTAACGGCGGCTGCCTCATTGCGACGTATGTCATTTCCGGTGCCGTCCTGCCGGCATGGCTGCTGGCCATCTTCGTCGTCCTCTTGGGCTACCATCTGGTCAGCAAGGTCCACAACCCCGATTTCAAAGGGGCCAGCCCGGATGTACTCCACAAATCGGCCCTGGCCATTGCCCTCATCTTTGGCGTCCTGGTCCTGGCCTTTGTCGACTGGCGTCTGATCATCACCATGCCTTTCTTACTGTATATCGTCTTCGGGTTAGTCAATACGGCCATGAACGTCGCAGCTGCTCGCTAAGTCTTTAGGGAGAGTCGCATATGGAACACATCTTGGATATCATCATGATACCCATACAGGTCATCATCGTTTTTTATTCCCTCTATTATTTCATCCTCGCCTGCTTCGGCCTCATGAAGCGGCGGGAACGCATTACGGTAGCGCCTAAGAACACGTTCGCTGCCGTTATTTGCGCGCATAATGAAGAAAAAGTCGTCTGGCAGCTCATCGACAATCTGAAACAGCTCCACTATCCCAAGGAGATGTACGACATCTACGTCGTCGCCGACAACTGTACGGATCATACGGCCGACATCTGCCGGGAGCACGGGGCTATCGTCAAGGTGCGGACCAACAAGGAACAGGTCGGCAAGGGCTATGCCCTGGACTGGATGTTTTCCCAGATGCTGGCCCAGGAGAAGCAGTATGACGCCTTCGTCGTCTTCGATGCGGATAACCTGGTCCATCCGGAATTCCTGCGGGAAATGAACAACCACCTCTGCAAAGGGGAAAAGGTCATCCAGGGCTATATGGATTCCAAGAATCCGACGGACTCGTGGATTGCCGGGACCTTTTCTATCGCCTTCTGGCTCATCAACCACATGTGGCATCTGGCCAAGTACAACATCGGCCTGTCGACGGCGCTGGGCGGCACGGGCATGTGCATCGCCACGGAAATCGTCCGCAAGTACGGCTGGGGCTGCGACTGCCTGACGGAAGACATGGAATTTTCCATGAAAGTCCTCCTGGAAGGCGTCCGCACCTGCTGGGCCCATGATGCCATCATTTATGACGAAAAAGTCGTCGGCTTCATGCAGTCCTGCCGTCAGCGCAAGCGCTGGGCCCAGGGCCAGTGTGACTGCGGTGAACGCTTTATCCCGAAACTTTTCGCCCGGGGCATCAAGACCGGCAATATCCGCATGCTCGACGGCATCGTCACCTTGTCCCAGCCTTTCTTCATGATGGCTTCGACGATTTACGCCGTCCTGGCGTCGATCAATTCCTATCTGCCGTTCTATACGAATATCCTCAATGCCATCGTGCCCGTCCAGATATGGACCATCATCGGCGTCGGCCAGTATCTCATTCCGGTCATCGTCCTCTTGCAGATTAAGGTGCCGCCGAAATCATGGGCATACCTCATTATTTATCCGATTTTCATGTACAGCTGGATCCCTGTCAACTTCCTCGGTTTCAAAGACCGGCATAAGATGAAATGGAGCCATACCCTGCACACGCGGGCCCTGTCTTATGAAAGCGCGGCCTTATTGCGTAAAGAAAATAAGAAGTAAGGAGATAGACTATGCATATTTTGTTGACCAATGACGACGGCTTGAAGGCCCCAGGTCTTCAGACGCTGAAAAGGGAGCTGGCATCCCATGACTGCCGCCTGACTGTCGTTGCGCCCAATGGCCAGCGCAGTGCGGCGTCTCATTCTATGACTATCAACAAGGCTCTCTACTGCCGCGACGAATCGACGGTGTCGGGAATCCGGGAAATCGCCGTGTCCGGTACGCCCGTAGACTGCGTCAAGATGGCCATGGAATATTTCCTCAAAGAAGATAAGCCGGACCTCATTATTTCCGGCATCAATGACGGCTATAACCTGGGCAGCGACGTCCTCTATTCCGGGACCGTATCAGCTGCTATGGAAGGGCCTTATTACGGCCTGCCGGCCTTTGCTGTGTCCATGCTGGGCATGACAGATGAACGCTGCGCCCAGACGGCCCATCTCGTCTGGGACCTGGTCCAGAAGCTCATCGTCAAAGGCCGTTTCCCAGGCATCGTCAACGTCAACGTGCCGCCGGCAGGGGCTATCGGCCTGGACAACGTCCGCGTCGTGCCTCAGACGGTACAGATTTACCATAACGTCATCGCTGAGAAACGCGACCTCGACGGCAGCGTCTGCTATCACATCGTCGGCGATATCGACATGACGACGGCACCGGATGACAGCGACGTCGCCTGCATCCGCCAGGGCCATATCGCCTTGACGCCGCTCAAATGGCAGCAGACAGCCGACCGGGCCATGGATCACTTGAAAGGATGTTTGTCCCTATGACTGATGAAGAACTCATAGAAATAGCAAAAAAATACCGCGCTCATTCATACAGCCCATATTCTCATTTTCCCGTCGGCGCTGCCGTCCTGGCTGCGTCGGGGAAGGTCTATGGTGGCTGTAACATCGAGAATTCCAGCTATCCTTTGGGTAATTGTGCCGAACGGACGGCTATTTTCAAGGCCGTATCCGAAGGGGAACGGGACCTTTCGGCTATCGCCATCGTCGCCGATACGCCCGGCCCTTGTTCGCCCTGCGGCGCCTGTCGGCAGGTCATGGCTGAATTCCATATCCCCAAGGTCATTATGGCCAACTTGAAAGGGGAATGGTGCGTCGTCACGATGGACCAGCTCCTGCCGTACGCTTTTTCTGACACAGATTTGTAAAGAAAGTGCGCTGAATACGGACAAATTTCCATAAAAGGCTTGCAATTTTTAAGAAGCCGGTTTATAATAACAATCACATCATACATATTGCGTGAACGAAACACACGGGAGAAGGCAAAGCCTACCGACGGAGTCAAACTCTCAGGTGCCCCTCAGGGGGTGGGACCGTGTGTGGACACGACTCTGGAGAGTCCCATTTGGGCGCCGAAGGTGCAAGGAAGCGATTCCTAATCTCTCAGGCAAAAGGACAGAGCTGGCAGAACGACCTTTCTTTTTCTGCGACCCTTAGGACCTATCTTCAGAGTGATGATGATAGGTCTTTTTTCATGTCATTATAATTACCATAACAAAAGGGGAGTATGAAAGATGTTAGAAACGTTGAATGCCATTGATAGTTTTGTCTGGGGCCCGCCCTTGCTGGTACTGCTCATCGGTACCGGCCTGATGCTGACCATCCGCCTCCATTTGCTCCAGGTCTTCCGCCTGCCGAGAGCGTTGAAGCTCATCTTCACGGCTAAGAACCAGGGCGAAGGGGACGTAGACAGCTTCAAGGCACTGTGCACGGCTCTGGCCGCTACGGTCGGGACAGGCAATATCGTCGGCGTCGCTACGGCAGTCCATGCTGGCGGCCCTGGCGCTATCTTTTGGATGTGGATGGCCGCATTCGTCGGCATGGCTACAAAATATGCCGAAGGTTGTCTGGCCGTCAAATACCGTACGGTCGACAAGAACGGCGATATCGCCGGCGGCCCGATGTACTACATCGAAAACGGTTTGGGCAAGAAATATAAGCCCCTGGCTTTCTTATTCGCTTTCTTCGGCGTCCTCGTCGCCTTCTTCGGCATCGGGACCTTCGCTCAGGTCAATTCCATTGTTGAAATCACGCGCCTGACGACGAGCATCCCTGTCGAATACACGGCTATCGTATTGACGATCCTCGTCGCTGCCATCACCATCGGCGGCCTCCAGTCCATCGCCCGCGTCGCTTCTAAGATCGTCCCGGCTATGGCTGTCATCTATGTCGTTTCGACGGTCGCTTTCCTCGTCGTCTTTGCCGACCAGATCCCGGCTGCTGTTGAACAGATCATCGTCAGTGCCTTCACACCGACTGCCGCTGCTGGCGGTTTCCTCGGCGCTACCGTTTTAGTCGCTATGCGTAATGGCGTAGCCCGCGGCGTCTTCTCCAATGAATCGGGCCTCGGCAGTGCGCCTATCGTAGCTGCTGCTGCCAAGACGAAATGGCCGGCTGAACAGGGCCTCATTTCCATGACCGGTACGTTCATCGACACCATCATCATCTGCACCTTGACCGGCCTGGTACTGGTCGTCAGCGGGGCCTGGATGGGTGATGTCAATGGTGCAGCCCTGACCAATGCGGCTTTCACCATGGCTTTCCCGACCTATGGCAGCATCATCCTCTGCATCGGCCTGACCTTGTTCGCTTTCACGACCATCCTCGGCTGGAACTACTACGGTGAACGCTGCGTCGAATATCTCGTCGGCGTCAAAGGTATCATGCCGTACCGCATCATCTTCATCGCTCTCGTCGCCTGCGGTGCTTTCATCAAGCTCGACGTCATCTGGGTCCTGGCTGACATCGTCAACGGCCTCATGGCTATCCCGAACCTCATCGCCCTCATCGGGCTCTCTGGCGTAGTCGTAGCCGAAACGAAGAAATATTTCGCTCATTTGAAAGAAGAAGAAATGGCTGTCGTCGAAGATTCGGAAGAAAAAGTACCGGCTGGCCATTAAGACGTAAAAATTTTCAAAAAAATACTTGACGATTCCGTTAGTTATGGTATAATTTTTCTTGTGCCAAGCACTGAAACACAACGTGCCGGGCACAAGAGATATGCCGGGGTGGCGGAATGGCAGACGCACCTGACTCAAAATCAGGCGGGTAACACCGTGAGGGTTCAAGTCCCTCCCTCGGCACCAAGCAAAGAGGCTTGTCGCATAGCGGCAAGCCTTTTTTATCTTCATGATGGAGCCTCTCCTGATAGGAGAGGTGGCCTGAAAGGCCGGAGAGGTTAGCCTCTCCAACTTCTTTTTCTTTCTATCTATATATGTTATAATAGAATAGACATATGATTATAGGAGGGAGTCGATTCACATGAATGAAATCTTTGCCAGACGGAGTATCCGTAAATTTTTACCGACCATGGTAGAAGATGAAAAGATAGAACAGTTACTGCGTGCCGCTATGGCCGCTCCTTCGGCTGGGAATCAGCAGCCGTGGGAATTCTACGTCGTCCGCGACAAACGGGTCATCCAGGACCTGTCCCACTGCAGTCCCTATGCCGGTTGTGCTGCCGGTGCTTCCTTGGCCATTGTCGTCTGTTCCCGCGACGAAAACATGCGTTTTCCGGCTTTCATCAACCTTGACCTCAGCGCAGCTGTCGAAAACATCCTGCTCGAAGCGGTCCACCTCGACCTCGGTGCCGTATGGCTCGGCGTCGCTCCGTATAAGGCCCGCGAAGTCCTCGTCCGCCGGGCTCTCGGCGTCCCTCAGGGCATGACTCCTTTCGCCATCGTCGCCATGGGCTATCCCCAGGCTACGGCCGAAGAAAAACCCCGCGAAGACCGCTACGACCCGTCGCGCGTACATTATGTATGATTAGTTTGTAGTTCAGAGTTCATAGTTTGTAGCAGATCGCTTTAAATTTAAAACCATCTGCTAACCCCTAGCCACTAATAACTTAAAAGGGCTTGTCGTCATGCGACAAGCCCTTTTATACACTTGAGAGGAAAATCCCATGTCTGATGAACGAGCTCCTATTACTTTCCATCTGGAAGAGCTGCGGCGGCGTATTATCGTCTGTCTCGTGGCCTGGCTGCTGGGAAGTATTATTTCCTATATATATGCTGAAGACATCATCGCCGTTGTTTCGGCGCCTGCCGGGACATTGTACTTCCTCAATCCGGCAGAAGTCTTTTTTTCCTATTTAGAGATCGCCGCCTTTGCCGGTTTTGTCGGGACCCTGCCTATCCACTGTTTTGAGTTCTGGCGCTTCCTGCGGCCCGCCCTGCGCGGCGGGGAAGTGAAGACGGCTTTGTGGTTCATCCCATCGGCACTGATTCTCTTTTATGGCGGTTCGGCCTTCGCTTTTTTCTTTGTCCTGCCGGCGGCGGTCCAGTTCTTCATGAGTTTTGCTACGGTGTCGTTGCAGCCCATGTTCTCCCTGGCGTCGTATCTGTCTTTCTTCATCGCCTTCCTGCTGCCCTTTGCCCTGGGCTTTGAACTGCCCCTGGTCCTCTTGGTTTTGTCCCGCCTGGGTCTAGTGACACCAACCATGCTCCGGGCCAAGCGCCGCGTCTTCGTCCTGCTGGCCTTCATCTTTGCCGGTGTCGTATCGCCGACGACGGATATCTTTACCCAGACCTGTATTGCCGTCCCAATGATTGTCTTATACGAAGGGACGATTATCGTTATGAAGATGACAAATAAAAAGAGCCGGGAAAACCCGTGAAAAGGGCAAAAAAACATGACTTGTATACAGTATTTTTATAAAGACAAAGTATGCCTTCCCTTGTAATGTTTTCCTATTTTGTTATAATGAAGAAAGCGGTGAATGTATGGGAGTGGACATCTGTGCGTTTACCGGTCTTGACTTAATATTTCTAAGCAGGAGGGTATTTTCATGAAAAAAATTCGTTCGGTTTTAGTTGCCAACCGCGGAGAAATTGCTATTCGTGTGTTCCGGGCTTGTAACGAACTGGGAATCCGTACCGTAGCTATTTATTCCAAAGAAGATTCGTTATCTCTGCACCGTTTCCGTGCAGATGAATCGTATCTCGTCGGTGAAGGTAAAAAACCGGTAGATGCATATTTAGATATTGAAGATATTATCCGCATTGCTCACGAACACGACGTCGATGCCATCCATCCGGGCTACGGCTTCTTGTCTGAAAATGCGGACCTGGCCAAACGCTGTGAAGAAGAAGGCATTATCTTCATCGGTCCTAAAGTCGAACACCTCATCATGTTTGGCGATAAGATCAACGCCCGTATCCAGGCGAAGAAGGCCGGTATCCAGTACATTCCCGGCAGCGACGGCCCGGTCATGAACTATGCAGAAGTCGAAAAATTCGCTAAAGAAGTCGGCTTCCCAATCATGCTCAAAGCCGTCAACGGCGGCGGTGGCCGCGGCATGCGCATGGTCGACCGCATGGCAGACCTTCGCGATGCCTATGACCGTGCTAAATCGGAAGCCAAACTGGCTTTTGGCAGCGATGAAATTTATTTGGAAAAATGCATCGTCAATCCGAAACACGTCGAAGTCCAGATTATGGGCGATGAACACGGCAATGTCATCCATCTCTTTGAACGGGACTGCTCCATCCAGCGTCGTCATCAGAAAGTCGTCGAAACGGCTCCGGCTTCGGCCCTGCCGGTCGAATTGCGTCAGAAAATCTGCAACGCTGCCTTGAAATTGATGAAGAACGTCCATTACGTCAACGCCGGGACCGTCGAATTCCTGGTCACGCCGGACGGCGAATTCTACTTCATCGAAGTCAACCCGCGCGTACAGGTTGAACATACTGTTACCGAAATGATCACCGGCATCGACATCGTCCAGACTCAGATCAAAGTCGCTGAAGGCTATGCCCTCGACAGCGATGAAATCGGCATCAAGTCCCAGGACGACGTCCGCTGCCTGGGCGATGCTATCCAGTGCCGTATCACGACGGAAGATCCGATGAACAACTTCATGCCCGATTCGGGCAAGATTATGGTATACCGCAGCGGCGGCGGCTTCGGTGTCCGTCTCGACAGCGGCAATGCCTATACCGGCGCCATTATCACGCCGTACTACGATTCGCTGCTGGTCAAGACGACGACCTATGGCCGGACCCATAAAGAAGCGGCTGAAAAGATGCTCCGCGTTCTCAAGGAATTCCGTATCCGCGGCGTCAAGACCAATATCGGTTTCTTGATCAACGTCCTCAAGAGCCCGGAATTCGTCGCCGGTACATACAACGTCAACTTCATCGACGACCATCCGGAACTGTTCAACCTGCCCGTTGTCCAGGACCGTGGCACGAAGCTCCTCAAATACATCGGCGATACGACCATCAACGGCTATGCCGACGCCGGCCATCAGGACAAACCGGAATTTGAAGCCCTGGAACTGCCGACACCGGTTGCCGGCCCTTATCCGGACGGGACGAAACAGAAATTCGATGCCATGGGACCGGAAAAATTCTCCCAGTGGATCAAAGAACAGAAAAAAGTCTTCTTTACCGATACGACCATGCGTGACGCCCATCAGTCCCTGTTTGCGACGCGCGTCCGCTCTATCGATATGCTCCGCGTCCTGGAAGCTGCTTCCAAGAAGCTGCCGAATCTCTTCTCTTATGAATGCTGGGGCGGCGCTACCTTCGACGTAGCCTACCGCTTCCTCTATGAAGACCCGTGGGTCCGCCTGCGCCAGATGCGCAAAAAAGCGCCGAACATCCTCTTGCAGATGCTCGTCCGCGGTGCCAACGCCGTCGGCTATACGAGCTATCCCGATAACGTCGTCAAGAACTTCATCGACTTGTCGGCCAAGAACGGCATCGACGTCTTCCGTGTCTTCGACAGCCTCAACAGCCTGGACAACATGTATGGCACTATTCAGGCCGTCCGAGAAAACAACAAGCTCGCCGAAGTCGCCCTCTGCTACACTGGCGATATCCTCGACCCGGCCCGCGATAAATACGATTTGAAATACTACGTCAACATGGCCAAGGAATTGCAGAACGCCGGCGCCAACATCATCGCCATCAAGGATATGGCCGGCCTCTTGAAACCGGAAGCCGCTTATCGCCTGGTATCGGCCTTAAAGGATGCCGTCGACCTGCCCATCCATCTCCATACCCACGACGGTTCGGGCAATGCTATCTGCACGTATGACCGCGCTATCGACGCCGGTGTCGACATCGTCGACGTCGCATACTCCGCTTTTGCCGGCGGCACGAGCCAGCCGAGCATGAGCACCTTGTACTATGCCCTGAGCGGCAAGGACCGCCAGCCGGACCTCGACGTCGATGCCATGGAAGAAATGTCCCGTTACTGGGCTACGGTCCGTCCGTATTATAAAGGTGTCGACAAAGCCGATGCTTATCCGAATACGGAAGTCTACCAGCATGAAATGCCGGGCGGCCAGTTCTCCAACCTGCGCCAGCAGGCTAAAGCCGTCGGCCTCGGCAACCGCTGGAACGAAATCAAGAAGATGTACCACACGGTCAGCATGATGTTCGGCGACATCATCAAAGTTACACCGTCGTCGAAAGTCGTCGGTGATATGACCTTGTTCATGGTCCAGAACAACCTGACCGAACAGGATGTTTACGATAAAGGCGATGTTCTCGACTTCCCGCAGTCCGTCGTCGAATTCTTTGAAGGCCGTATCGGCATTCCCTATCAGGGCTTCCCGGAAAAACTCCAGAAAATCGTCCTGAAAGGCAAGAAGCCGCTTACGGAACGTCCGGGCAAGAGCCTGGCTCCTGTCGATTTCAAAGCCATCCGCCAGAAATTGAGCGATGCCGGTTATAAACACGAAGATGAAGACATCAACGCCTACTGCCAGTATCCGAAAGTCTTCAAGGACTTCAACGAAACGGTCAAGAAATACGGCGATGTCAGCGTTCTCGATACGCCGACGTTCTTCTTCGGCATGAAGAAGAATGAAGAAGTCCACGTTGAAATCGAAGAAGGGAAGGACCTCATCATCACCCTCATCAACATCAGTGATCCCGATGACAGTGGTGTCCGCACGATTACCTTCATGTTCAACGGTGCCGAACGTGAAATCCAGGTCCAGGATAAGAGCGTCGACATGAAGACCGTCACCCGCCGCAAGGCCGATCCCGACAAAGCCGGTGACATCGGCGCCACCCTGTCCGGGTCCGTCGTCAAAGTCCTGGTCACCAAGGGCCAGAAAGTCAAGAAAGGCGAACCCTTAGTCGTTACCGAAGCCATGAAGATGGAAACGACCATCACGTCGCCTATCGACGGCACAGTCGGTGAAATCTACGCTACCAAAGGCCAGGCCATCATCAGCGGTGACTGCCTGTTGGAAGTACTGGACTAACCACTAACAACTAGCCACTAGCAACTAAAAAAGGGCTTGTCGTGTACGACAAGCCCTTTTGCCATTCATTCACAAAGGAGTTTTTATTATATGAAAATGGTAACGGTCTATTTATTGGGCAAGAAGTTTTCTGTCCCTGAAGATCTGACGATCATGCGGGCCATGGAATATTCCGGCTTCCGCCTCGTCCGCGGATGCGGCTGCCGCAGCGGGTTCTGCGGGGCCTGTGCCGTCGTCTACCGCATGCAGGGGCAGACAGAGACCCATTCGGCTCTGGCCTGTCAGACGAAGGTCGAAGACGGCATGTGTGTCGGCCGCCTGGAATCGTTTCCCATCAAGAAGCAGACCTACGATATGGACGACCTGCCCGTAGCCGGCAACGTCGTCGGCCAGCTCTATCCTGAAATCTATAATTGTATCCACTGCAATGCCTGTACGCGGAACTGCCCTCAGGGCATCCAGGTCATGAAGTACATCGCCCTGGCCCAGCGCGGTGATTATGCCGGCTGTGCCAAGGAATCCTTCCGCTGTGTCTGCTGTAATATCTGCGCTGCCAGCTGTCCGGCCAAGATCAGTCACGGTGCCGTCGGCCTCCTGGCACGGCGCCTCATGGGCAAGTACATCGCCAAGAAGAGCAAACACCTGGACCAGCGCGTCCAGGCCATCCGGGAAGGTCAGTTCGTGGCCGACGTCCAGTATCTGATGGCAGCTGGTGACGACGAACTGCACCGCTTATATGAATCGCGGGATATCGAGAAATAGGGGGACATCATGATCTATACAGAAGAAATGCGGGCTTCCCAGGCGCGGGTCGAAGCCACGCGGAATATCCGTTTGTCTGAAGAATTGCCGCGTTTTACGGCAGCAGAGAAAGGAGAACTCCTGCGCCAGTATCACCCGGATTACCATGAAGAAGGCTTTGCTGTCCTGACTGTCGGCCCCAATAAAGGCGATAAAGTGCCGAAGGAACTGGCCGCCCTGCTGCAGGGGAAGAGCCGCATGGATACGGCCGACGTCGATTTGGACCACATCCAGTTCGAAACGGATGTCCTGGTCATCGGCGGCGGCGGTGCCGGTGCGGCAGCGGCTATCGAAGCGGCCCGTCACGGTGCCAAAGTCCTCATGGCGACGAAACTGCGCATCGGCGATGCCAATACGGGCATGGCCGAAGGCGGCATCCAGGCGGCCGATAAGGAAAGCGATTCGCCGGCTGCCCATTACCTCGACGCCATCGGCGGCGGCCATTATAAGAACAAGCCGGAATTGCTGGCCGAACTCGTCCTCCACGGGCCGGAAGCCATCCAGTGGCTCAGCTCGCTGGGCGTCCTCTTCGATAAGAACAGCGATGGTTCCATGGTCACGACTCATGGCGGCGGTACGTCGCGCAAGCGCATGCATGCCTGCGGCGACTATACGGGGGCAGAAATCATGCGCGTCCTCCGCGACGAAGTGCGTAATGCCGGCGTCGATGTCGTCGAATTCTCGCCAGCTGTCGAACTGCTCCTCGACGGAGAAGGGAAGGCAGCCGGCGCCGTCCTCTATGACTTCGATACCCGGGAATACCACGTTGTCCGCGCCAAGAGCGTCATCATCGCTACCGGCGGGGCCGGCCGCCTCCATTATCAGGGCTTTCCGACGTCTAATCATTATGGCTCGACGGCCGACGGCCTGGTCATGGCTTACCGTGCCGGTGTACCCCTTATCTATGCCGACGCTATCCAGTACCATCCGACGGGCGCAGCCTATCCGCCGCAGATTTACGGGGCCCTGGTGACGGAAAAGGTCCGTTCCCTCGGGGCCATGCTGGTCAATAAGAACGGCGAAGCTTTCCTGCATCCCCTGGAAACGCGTGACGTCGTCGCTGCGGCCATCATCCGCGAATGTCAGGCCCGGGATAAGGGCATCTATGCCCTCCATGGTCCGGCGGTCTGGCTCGATACGCCCATGGTCGACCTCATCAACGGCGAAGGGACTATGGAAAAGCGCCTGCCGGCCATGATTCACATGTACGAAAAATTCGGCATCAATATCCGCAAGCAGCCCATCCTGGTCTATCCGACTCTGCATTACCAGAATGGCGGCATCTGTATCGGCGCCAAGAGCGAAACGAAGATACCCGGCCTCTATGCTGCCGGCGAAGACGTCGGCGGCATCCATGGGACGAATCGCCTCATGGGCAACAGCCTGCTGGATATCATCGTCTTCGGCCGTATTGCCGGGACGGAAGCGGCTGCCTACAGCCAGACGGCCCAGCCCGGAAAGGGGACGCTGGACCACGTCCGCCGTTTCGACGCGGAACGGGAAGGGGCTCACGTAGACGACGATATCTTATCGCCGAAGCTTCTGCCTAATTACACCCACAATCGCGGCACGAGAGGCTAGGCTTCGTGGAGCTGGCGGGCTTTGCGCTGGACGGCGATGCTGATGAGGAGCAGCAGGGCGCCAGCTGCCAGGAAGACGCATTTCATGCCCAGGAAGGTGGCGATGACGCCGCCAAGGATGGGGCCGCCCATGGCCCCGACCTGCTGGGCTGAGAACATCAGGCCGAAGACGCGCCCTTTGATACTGGCACTGGTCTTTTCAGCCAGGATGGCGTTGATCGACGGGTAGATGCCGGAGAAGAAGAGGCCGATGGCGAACTGGCTGGCCGCAAAGGTATACAGTGTGTCCGGGATGGCCTGGACGAAGAAGAAAATCCCAGCCAGGACCAGGGACAGGCGCAGGGCCTTGACGAAGCCATGATGCTGGCCGAAACGCCCCCAAAGCGGAGCCGTGATGGCGCTGGAAAAGCCGCTCATCGAGAAGATGAGGCCGGAAATGAAAATCAAGTTGTCCAGATCACCGGCCAGGTGGGAAATGTACGTCGTCAATATGGGCTGGACGATGAGGATGACGACCTGGACCAGGGCAGCACTGACCAGCATCAGGCGGATGACGGGAATCTTCCAGAGGCTGACTTTTTCATCTTTCGCACCGGCCGCCGTCGTATCCGCTGCGGCTGCTGTATCCGTCGGCGGTTCTTTGATGAAGAAGACCAGGACGACGAAGTTGAGGAACAAGGCGCCGGCTGCCAGGAAGAAGGACATGCGCATGCCGAAGGCTTCGGCCAGGATGCCGCCGAAGAGGGGGCCGATGATGCCGCCTGCCGTCAGGGCGCCCTGCATGATGCCCAGGCAGATGCCCAGTTTCTTTGGCGGTGCATAGATCGTCATGATGGCCAGTTCCATCGGCCACAGGCCCGACGCGAAGCCCTGGAACATGCGCATGAAGGTCAGCTGCAGCGGCGACGTGACGATGCCGCCGAGAAAGTAACTGATGGACAAGAGCAGGCTGGCGCGGATGGCCATGAGCCGCTTGCCCCGCCGGTCGGCCATGCGTCCCCAGATAGGGGCCATGATGGCGCTGATCAGGAAGGTCGATGAAAAGACGATACCCGACCAGATGTTGACAGAGGCCGCATCGACGCCCAGTTCCCGCGTCAGGTACATGGGCAGGAAGGGGATGAGCATGGTATAACTTGAAGACATGAAGACGACGTTGCAGGTCAGAATAGCCAGACAGAATTTCCAGTTCACATCGATCACCTTTCTCGTGTTAATTGTTAACGTGCTAACTTCTTATTATACGCCGCCTTTTCGGGGATTACAACTTGTCACGATGGGAATGCCGCCTTATAATAAATCATATCTATGTTGGAAAGGAAGGAACCTGAATTGGCCATGTACCTTGCAAAGCGCCTGGCCGGCGCCTGTGTCGTCTTATGGGCGATCATTACCATTACTTTTGGCCTCATGCATGCCATCCCGGGCGGCCCGTTTACGCAGGAAAAGAAGCTGCCGCCGGCTGTCATGGCAACCGTCGAAGCCCGATATCACCTCGACGAGCCCTTATGGTCCCAGTACGTCGATTACGTCCGCCATGCCGCGGTCCTCGATTTGGGGCCTTCTTATAAATATCCCGGCAAGACTGTCAACGATATCATTGCCGAAACCTTTCCCGTATCGGCCCAGCTGGGGCTCATCAGCCTCTTCCTGGCCATCGGTGCCGGCGTCCTGGCCGGCATGGCCGCAGCCTGGTATAAGAATACCTGGATCGATTACACTATGATGGTCGGCGCTACCCTGGGCGTCTCTGTGCCCAGTTTTATCCTGGCGGCGGTCCTCATCCAGCTCTTCGCCTTTACCTGGCCCATCCTGCCGGCAGCTTTGTGGAAAGGGCCGGCTTACGTCATCCTGCCGGCCCTGGCCCTGGCGGCCCAGCCGACGGCTTTCATCATGCGCCTGACCCGGTCGAGCCTGCTCGATGCCCTGGGACAGGACTATATCCGCACGGCCCGGTCGCGGGGCATCGGCACGCGGTCCCTCATCTGTCACCATGCCCTGCGCAATGCCCTGCTGCCTGTCGTCAGCTATATCGGCCCTCTGGCGGCGGCTCTCCTGACGGGGAGCTTCATCGTCGAGACGATTTTTGCCATTCCCGGCCTGGGACGCCACTTCGTCACCAGCATCTATAACCGCGACTATACGGTCATTCTGGGCATTACGATTTTTTATAGTTTCCTCATCATGATGATGAATTTACTCATCGATGTCATTTATCCGCTCTTAGACCCGCGGATCACCATGGATGGAAAGAAGGAGGGCTGATGATGGATTTTACACCGCTTACGGCGGCTGACCGGACAGAACCGTACGTGCCGCCGCAGACCTTGCGCGACCGGGGCTGGCGGCAGATGAAGAAGAACCGCCTGGCCTTATGGGGTCTGGCTATCGTCGTCGTCATGAGTATCCTGGCCCTTGTCGGTCCCTGGCTGGCGCCCTACACCTATGCCGACCAGGATTTGACGGCTGCCAATGCCTGGCCGTCGACGGCTCACTGGTTCGGTACGGATTCTTTAGGCCGTGACCTCCTGGTCCGCGTCCTCTACGGCGCCCGCATTTCTCTGTCCATCGGCCTCGTCGCCAGTCTGATCAACGTCTTTATCGGCGTCATTTACGGTGGCATTGCCGGTCTCGTCGGCGGCCGGACGGACCAGATCATGATGCATGTCGTCGATATCCTCTATTCCATTCCCATGCTGCTCTACGTCATTTTGCTCATGGTCGTCTTCAAGCCGGGCCTGCTCAACATCTACCTGGCCTTGGGCATTGCCTACTGGCTCAACATGGCCCGCATCGTCCGTGGCCAGATTCTCAGCCTGAAACAACAGGAATATGTCATGGCCGCCCGCTCCTGCGGGACGTCAACGTGGCATATCCTCTGCCGCCATATGATCCCAAACTGCGTCGGGCCGATCATCGTCACCCTGACCTTGTCCATTCCCGACGCGATTTTTACAGAAGCCTTCCTGAGTTTCATCGGCCTCGGCGTATCGGCGCCCATGGCCAGCTGGGGTGTCCTGGCCTCAGAAGGTATCAATAGTATGCGCTCCTTCCCGTTCCAGCTCGTCTTCCCGGCCCTGGCCCTGTGCATTACCATGCTGGGCTTCATGTTCCTCGGCGACGGCCTGCGCGACGCCCTGGACCCGCAGAACCAGAAGGAGGGACGCTGATGCAAGCCTTATTAGATGTACGCCATCTGACTATTTCTTTCCATACCTACCGGGGACTGCTGGAAGCCATCCATGACGTGTCCCTGACCGTCAATCCCGGCGAGACCGTCGGCATCGTCGGCGAATCGGGCTGCGGCAAATCCGTGACCTCCCAGGCGGCTATGAAACTGCTGCCGGCCGAAGCGACGGAATATACGAGCGGCCAGATACTCTGGGACGGCCGCGATGTCATCCCCTTGTCGGAAACGCAGATGAACCGCCTGCGCGGCCGCGACATGGCGATGATCTTCCAGGACCCGATGACGTCGCTCAACCCTGTCCTGACCATCGGCAATCAGCTCTGCGAGGGCATCGCCCTGCACCAGCACCTGGGCCATAAGGCCTGCGAAGCCAAGGCCCTGGAACTGCTCAAGGCCGTCGGCCTGACGTCGCCGGAAAAACGGCTCCATCAGTATCCTCATGAATTATCGGGCGGCATGCGCCAGCGCTGTCTCATCGCCATGGCCCTGTCCTGTTCGCCGCGGCTCCTCTTTGCCGATGAACCGACGACGGCCCTCGACGTGACTACCGAAGCCCAGGTCCTGGACGTCCTCAAGCGGCTGCAGGCTGAATTGGGCATGGCTGTCGTCCTCATTTCTCATAATCTCGGCGTCATCGCCCAGATGTGCCGCCGTATTTACGTCATGTATGCCGGCTCTGTCGTCGAAGAGGGGACGGCAGACGATATCTTTTATCGCCCGGCCCATCCCTATACGCAGGGGCTCCTGGCTTCGCTGCCCGACCCGGCCCAAAAGGACCGGATCCTGACGGGGATTCCCGGACAGGCACCGGACTTATTCCACATGCCCCAGGGCTGCCGGTTCTATCCGCGCTGCCCCCGGGCCATGAAGGCCTGCATGACGGCGGCGCCGCCGCGGGAAGAAGCCGGACCGGGCCATCATTATACGTGCTGGCTGGCACAGGCTGCCGCGGCCAAGGAGGCATTGCCATGAACCTCATCGAAGCCAAACATATCAGTAAACAGTTCGTTGTCCAGCGGGACTGGCTGGGACGGGCCAGGAAGACCCTGACCGCCGTCGACGACTTGTCCCTGACCATCGGCCAGGGCGAGACCGTCGGCCTGGTCGGCGAGTCGGGCTGCGGCAAATCGACCTTTGCCCGGACGCTGCTGGGCTTATACTCGAAGACGGGCGGGACGATTTATTATAAAGGAAAAGATGTAGCTGATGACGGCGTCCGCCGCGATTATCGGCGCCATGTCCAGATGATATTCCAGGACCCGTATGCGTCCCTGGACCCGCGCATGACGGTTGAAGACATCATCAGCGAACCGCTGCGCAACTATCATCTCTGTCACGACGACCGCCAGCGGCGCCAGCGCGTGGCGTCTTTATTGGAACAGGTCGACATGCGGCCGGAAGCGGCCCAGCGCTATCCTCATGAATTCAGCGGCGGCCAGCGCCAGCGCATCGGTATCGCCCGGGCCCTGGCCGTCGACCCGGAATGTGTCTTTTGTGATGAACCCATTTCGGCCCTCGATGTGTCCGTCCAGGTCCAGATTGTCAACATGATGCAGCGCCTGCAGCAGGAACGGGGCCTGTCCTATCTGTTCATCGCCCATGACCTGGCCATGGTCCATCACATGAGCCGCCGCATGGGCGTCATGTATCTGGGCCGCCTCGTCGAACTGGGGCCGGGCGACGCTGTCTTTCACGACCCGCTCCATCCCTATACGCAGATGCTCATCGCCTCCGTACCCCGGCCGGACCCGCATTACCGTCGCCGGACCATCGTCTGCGGCGAAGTGCCGAGTCCCCTCGATTTGCCCAAGGGCTGCGTCTTCCATCCCCGCTGTCCCTATGCCGATGAAGTCTGCCGCATCGACGTACCCCATTTCCGTCAGGTCGCAGACGACCGCTTCGTTGCCTGCCATCATGCGAGAGGAGGCAGACGATGAAGAAATTATGCTTACTCCTGGGTTGCCTGCTGATGGCCGTCTTCTTCAGCGGCTGCGGCATCCAGCACCCCGACACGGTCAGTTATGTCCTGGAAGCGGAACCGTCACGGCTGGACCCGGCCATGACGACGGCTCTCGTCGAAAGTAATGTGGAATTACAGATTTTTGAAGGCCTGACCCGCCTCGACGATGATGATGTACCCCAGCCGGCCCTGGCCGAAAGCTGGGATATTTCACCGGACGGCAGGACCTATACCTTCCACCTGCGCCCAGGCATCGAATGGAGCGACGGCACGCCGATTACGGCCGGCGACATCGAATATTCTTGGAAACGCGTCGTCGATCCCGACGTAGCTTCAGAAAATGCCTATATGCTCTTTTGCATCGACAAGGCCGAAGACTATTTCAATAAGAAGGCCTCGGCGGATGATGTCGGCGTCAAAGCCATCGATGACCAGACCCTGGTCGTCCGCCTGAAGGAACCGACGCCGTATTTCCTCAACCTGACGGCGTTCCACTGTTATTATCCCGTTCCCAGGAAACTCGTTGAAGCCAAGCCCGATACGTGGGCAGCCGATGCAGACGGCATGATTTGCAGCGGCCCTTACAAAATCGTCTCCTGGAACCATTCCAGTGAAATCGAAGTCGTCAAGAACGACCGCTATTGGGATGCGGAATCGGTCATCCTGGACCACCTCGATTTTCCCATCAGCGATTCTCAGGCAACGCGCCTGACCCTGGTCGAAAGCAATCAGGCCAATATGACCGTCGAACCGCCGCCGGCCGACCAGGAACGGCTGGAACAGATGGGCCTCTATAAGATAGCCCCTTATCTCGGAGCCTATTACTATGTCTTCAACGTCCAGAAGAAGCCTTTTGATGACGTCCGCGTCCGCAAGGCCTTTGCCCTGGCCGTCCAGCGCCAGGGCCTGATGAAGTACATCGTCCGCGGCGAAAAGGAAGCGGCCTATGCCTGGGTCCCGCCGGGACTGAAGGATAAGGCCACGGGTCGTGACTTCCGCGAAGAAGGAGGGAACCTCATCGCTGAAGACCCGGCCAAGGCCCGCCAGCTCTTGAAAGAAGCCGGTTACGATGACCAGCACCCGCTGCCGGAAGTGACGCTCCTCTTTAACACCAATGAAATGCACAAGGCCGTAGCCGAAGCGCTGCAGGCCATGTGGAAAGAAAACCTAGGCATCGATGTCAACATCACCAATCAGGAATCGAAAGTCTTCATGGCTACCCGTGCCCAGGGCGATTACCAGCTGGCCCGGGCTTCGTGGATTGCCGACTACATCGACCCCATGACCTTCCTCGACGTCTTTGCCGATGACGAAAACGACGCCCAGTACCATAATCCGGCATATAATGAATTGATTGCCAAAGCCAAGGCCAGCAATGACGAAAGCCAGCGCATGGCCTATCTCCATGAAGCGGAACAGATGCTCTTTGACGATTGCGTCATCATTCCCTTGTACTACACGACTCAGCCCTATGTGGCCCAGCCTTATATTAAAGGCTATCACTGGTCCCCACTGGGTCTGGTCGATTTTAAGAAAGCCTATATCGATGAATCAGAAAGGAAGTAGCCTTATGGAGTATACCTATGCAGCTCCTTTGCAAGCTGGCGACACCATCGCCGTCGTCGCCCCGTCTGCGGCCCTGGCCGGTGCCGATGTGACCAAGGGCCTCGTCTATTTGCGGTCCCTCGGCTATGAATTGAAAATCGGGAAATCCGTGTCGGCCTTTGAAGGCTATCTGGCCGGTCCCGACCGGCTGCGGGCGGCGGACATCAACGAAGCCTTTGCCGACGACGCCGTCAAGGCCATTGTCTGCCTGCGCGGAGGCTATGGGGCGACGCGCATCCTGCCTCTGTTGGACTATGAGCTCATTGCAGCCCACCCCAAATTGTTCGTCGGCTTCAGTGACATCACGGCCCTGCACACGGCCTTCCTCCAGCGCTGCGGCTTCTGTCCTATCCACGGCACCATGGTCATGTCTCTGGGCCGGGATGCCTCGGAATATACGAAAGAGCAGTTCGCCTATGGTTTGCAGCATCCGTATGAACCGCGGGAACTGCCGCTGCCGCCGGATTGCCAGCCGGAAACGCTCGTACCCGGCGCCGTTACCGGCCCTCTGGCAGGCGGCAATATGATGCTCCTGTCGGTGATGATGGGCACGCCTTATGCCATCAATCCGCCAGACGGGGCCATCCTCTGTCTGGAAGAAGTGGGGGAAGAGGCTTATGCTCTGGACCGCATGCTCTGCCAGTTCGAGCAGTCCGGCCTCATCGACCGCGTCCAGGCCATCGCTTTTGGTGAATTCCATCATTGCGGTCCTACGGAAGGGGCTGTGTATGAGTGGACCGTCCCGGAAGTCCTCCGGGCATACGCCAAAAAGTGGGGCAAACCGGCTGTCATGGGACTGCCCTTCGGCCACGGTGCGGACAACGCCTGGCTGCCCCTGGGCCAGATGGCCGGCCTCGAAGCCCGCCTGGACGGGGTACGCTTTACCTTACTATAATTTGAATAGGAGAGGATTCCATGGAATATAAAGAATTGAAAGAACAGGCTTGCCGTTATGTCGATGCACTGAAACCGGTCATCTATGGCATTGCCGATAGCCTTCATGCTCATCCGGAAGTCGGCATGAAAGAAGTTTTTGCCTCATCGACGCTGAAAAAAATCCTGCAGGATCACGGCTTTGCCATCGACAACCCGGTTGCCGAAGCTTTCCCGACAGCATTTCACGCTGCCTATGGCCATGGCCCTTTCCAGATGGGCTTTTTGGCCGAATACGACGCTCTGCCGGAAATCGGCCACGGCTGCGGCCATAACCTCATCGCTGCCATGAGCGTCGGCGCGGCCCTGGCCTTTGCCAAAGCGGCCGGCGACAAGGCGACGGTCCACGTCTACGGCTGTCCGGCTGAAGAAACGGTGGGCAGCAAGGTCTATATGAGCGAACACGGCGTCTTCGACGGCCTGGAAGCAGCGGTCATCGTCCATCCCGGCACGGATAAGACTTATATCGGCGGTACGTCCTATGCAACCCATCCCCTGCAGTTCACTTTCCTCGGCAAGGCGGCCCATGTCGCCGATGCAAGCTACCACGGCGTCAATGCCCTCGATGCCCTCGTCGATTTCTATGGCCGCCTGAAGGATTATGAAAAGACCCTGACCGAACGCCATATCATCGGCGCCATCATCACCGAAGGCGGCACGGCGCCGAACATCGTGCCCGACCGGGCCGTCCTCAAGGCGACCATCCGGGCCCTGAAAGTGGAATACCTGGAAGACAAGATGCTGCCGGACATAAAAAAAATCGCCCGTGACGTCGCCGACGCACACGGAGCGAAAGTGGAAATGGTCCATTATGAACCGCTCTATAAGAATATGATCAATGACCCCAAGATGGATGTGTACTTTGCCGACGCCTTCAACCAGCTCTATGAAGAATTCGGCGTCCGTGACGACGATTATGCCGAAGGCTCGACGGATGTGGGCAATGTCAGCCAGGTCACGCGGGTCAGCCAGCCGGAAATCTGTATCGGCTATGATATCAATGCCCATACGAAAGAATTTGCCCAAGCCGCTGGTAGCGACCTGGGCAAGATGCAGGCATTGACCGGGGCCAAGGCCATGGCCATGGTCGCCCTCGATGTCATGGGAGAGACGCATTGATTATTTCGTGCAGGTAATGATGGCCTGTTCCAGGATGTCGAGACCGGCATCGAGCTGGGCGTCGGTGACGACGAGCGGGCAGAGGAAGCGGATGACGTTGTCATAGATGCCGCAGTTTTCCATGATCAGGCCGTGCTGGGCGGCTTCCTTGATGACGGCTGTGACCAGTTCCGGATAGGGTTCCTTGCTGGCCTTGTCGTGGACGAATTCCAGGCCGAGCATAGCGCCTAAGCCGCGATAGTCGCCGATGACGTCGTATTTCTGTTTCCACTGTTCATAGCGGGCGCAGACTTTCTTGCCGATTTCCAATGCCCGGTCGGCTAAGTGATCCCGTTCCATGATTTCAATGACTTTCAAAGCCGAGGCGCAGGCCAGGGCATTGCCGCCGAACGTACCGCCGATGACGCCGGCCGGGACGGATTCCATGATTTCTTCACGGGCTACGACGGCACCGAGCGGTACGCCGCCGCCGATGGATTTGGCCGTGGCGATGATATCGGGCGGGCAGCCGGCTTCTTTCCAGTATTCCGTCGCCAACATGCGGCCCGTACGGCACCAGCCGGTCTGGACTTCGTCGGCAATGAGCAGGATGCCATTGTCATCGCAGACTTTGCGCAGGGCCTTGATCCAGGGGATAGGAGCGGGGATGAAACCGCCTTCGCCCTGGAGCGGTTCGACGACGATGGCGGCGACATATTCTGCCGGCGAAGCGTACATGAAGACTTCTTTCAGGGAATTCAGGTAGAATTCCAGGGCTTCATCGTCGCTCATGCCAGCCGGTTTCCGGTAGAGATAAGGAAATTCAGCGCGGTATACGCCATCCGGGAAAGGCCCCATGCCGCGGGCATACGCTTTTTTAGCGGTCATGGCCATGGTCATCAGGGTGCGGCCATGGAAGGCGCCGGAAAAGACGATGATGTTCGGCCGTTTCGTATAGGCCTTGGCGACTTTGACGGCGTTTTCGTCAGCTTCAGCACCGCTGTTGATGAAAAAGGACCGTTTCTTGTCCCCTTTGACCGGTGCGATGGCGTTGAGCTTTTCAGCCAGGGCGACGTAGCCTTCGTGGGTGACGATGTTGGCCATGGCGTGGAAATACTTACCGGCCTGGTCCTGGACGGCCTTGACGACTTCCGGCTGGGAATAACCGATGTTCAGGACGCCGACGCCGCCGACCCAGTCGAGGAAATAGTTGCCGTCGACATCTTCGAACATGGCGCCTTCGCCGCGCTTGATGACTGTCGGATAGATGGTGCCGATAGCATCCGGGATGGCCTGACGGCGGCGGGCCAAGACGGCAGCGGCTTTCGGGCCGGGAACGGTCTGGGTAACGATTTTCGGTAATTCATCTTTTAACATAATGTCTCCCCCTTATCAATGCAAGATACAAAGCCTTGGTGAGTGCTTTATGAAAGGCTTTGTATGAATGAACTTAAATGATACGATTATTATACGTTTTACCATTAAAAACAACAAGAAGCTGAGAGAACAAAGCTAAAAATGTGATGTTGTGCTGACGACACAAAGGAGGCTCTGAGCCATGTCTCTATCCATTGATCAACTTTACAGGCAGGATGAAAATAAATATAAACTGGACCTCCTGGCAGGACGGCAGGGATTGAGCCACGACGTGGCTTGGGTGCAGGTCATGGAAGATGCAGGATACGGGACTTTTTTGCGGCCTCATGCCTTCATCTTCACGACCGGTCTGGCCAGCCACGGCGACCCGCACTGGCTGGAAGGCTTCGTCGATGCCCTGCTGACAGCCGATGCAGCCGGCCTGGTCGTCAATACGGGGAAATACCTCCTGCCTTCGGACATTACGCAAGCCTTGAAAGAACGCTGTGATGAAGCAGCTTTCCCGTTGTTCACTATGCCCTGGGAAGTGCGGCTGGCTGACATTACGCAGTCCTTTTTGTCGTCCCTCTTTTTGACCAACCGCGAAGAGTACCGGGCCATTACGGCGTGGAAGGAATTCCTCTTTGGCGTCCAGGGGTCGTCGGTCCTGACGGAATTGGCGCTGACCGGATGGAAAGAAGTAGGGCCTTATACGGCACTGGTCCTGTCCGGGGCCGATGCGGATGCGGCTTTTTTGGCCGACAGCAAGTCCTTTCTCAACGGGTTGGACCAGCCTTACTTTATATTTCCTTATAAAGACACGATCGTCCTGCTTTTACGGGGCGAACTGCCGGCAGCGCTCGTCTCTTGGCTCAAAGACCATGATCGCCTGATGACGGGGCAGGGGCTGACGGCGCCTGTCCTGAAAGCCCTGCCGGACAGCTGCCGCCAGGGACAGCAGGCCTTGGTATGGGGGCGGCTTCACCGGCAGGCATGGTGCTATTTCGGAGCTCTCGGTGCCTATGCCCTGTTCTTTTCCCAGCCCGATGACCAGGTACTGCACGTTCTTCATGACCGGGCCCTGGGAGCCTTGCTGGCCTACGATGCAGCCCATCAGTCCAGCCTGTATGAGACACTGGAAGCCTATCTCTGTCATGATGGCAGCCTGAAGGGGACGGCAGCCCAGCTCTATACCCATCGCAATACCGTGGCATATCGCATGCACAAGGTGGAAAAGCTCATTCCCTATGATTTGAATGACTGGGAACAGCGTTTTACGGTCTTCCTGGCCTGCCATATCCACCGTTATTTTGAACTTTTAGGGAATTAACTGTTGACATTTTGCAAGACGAATGCTATTATATAGTAACCAGCTGTACTGAGACGGACGAAAGAAACAATCAGTTTATTTTTGTTGTGTCTGTACGTGGCAGCCTGTGAGCTGCCGCTTGATTTGAAACTTTTGAAAAAAGTTCAAATCAAGCCTTGACAGACTTCTCAGAGTTTGGTAAGATATACAAGTCGTCGCGGTGAGGCGATGACAACGATGACCTTTGAAAACTGAACAATGAACTGAATGAAC